>JAJDBZ010000343.1 GCA_029261095.1 Candidatus Omnitrophota bacterium
CCCTTTTTGGTGCGGGTTTTGTGTGAGTAGCGACGAGTTTTAACTCGTTGCGGCTATATCGTAACGATTCCACCCCGCGACAGGTTAAAACCGTGTCGCTCTTCACACGAAGTCCACACCCTTGTGGTGCGGATTCAGGTCAACCGCGCAAACGGCGCTCGTTTGACCGGTCCCCCGATTCGTTCCTCCACATCCCCCCGTTCAAGGCTCTCCGCGAGTTCCACAAAGACTCCCTCTACAACCGATAGAAATTTTTCGATGTGTTCGTTCCGGTGCGCCCAAGTGGGATAAAATCCGCTGCCCGCGAGGATCCCCTGTTTGAGGAGACGGGCTGTATAAAGCGTCATCAGCGCCTCGCCCTTCGGGTGATCGAATTTGAGGTAAGTGAGAGCCGGATGGCCGGTAAGTTTGAGTGGGACACCTGATGCTTCCGCGATATCGGCCAACGCCTCACGGAAAAATTCCCCGATTCTTTCAACGTGATCGGGAACATCGATCTCTTTCATCTTACGGAGGGTGGCGAGCGCGGCGGCGGGGCCAGTGCCCTCTGACCAGGCTGTGCTAGAAACAAAGGTCTCTTTGGCGGCGCCCATTACTTCCTCGCAGCCGACAACAGCACCGATCGGAAATCCATTACCGAGGGCTTTGGCATAGACCGCGATGTCGGGATCGATGCCGTACTTGAGGTGGATGCCGCCGAGGTGAAACCGAAAACCGGTGGTGACCTCATCGAAGATCAGGGCCGCGCCGGTGCGGTCGCAAACCTCTCGAACCCCCTTCAGAAAACCTGGATCGGGATCGACCGAACGAGTCGGTTCGAGGATGACCGCCGCGAGTTTCCCCTCGGCCCGTTTTTCGAGCTCCAACAACTCTTCAATTTGGTTGTAGCGAAACGGGAGAGCGGTCCCCTCCAAACCACGCGGCACGCCTCTTGAGGGGAGACCGGGTAGGAGGTGATCGTCCAGCGCTTCCGAGTCGCCGAGATTGGCGGCGAGGTACCAATCCGACCAACCGTGGTAACCGCAGAAGGCGACTGTGTCCCGACCGGTGGAGGCGCGCGCAATGCGGATGGCGATCGAGAGCGCCTCTCCCCCGCTTCTCGATAAGCGAACCGATTTCGACCAGGGATGCATCCGCGCTAGGGTCTCGCACAGTTTGACCTCTTCGGGGGTGTTTAGGGTGCTCGCCGAACCGAGGGAGATACGGCGCATCACGGCCGCATTTACATCGGGATCCGAGTAACCGAGCAAACAGGCTCCGATCCCTCCGGTGGTCAGATCGAGATAACGCCGTCCATCGAGATCGATCACTTCGCAGCCTCGCGCTTCCCGGAAATAGGTGGGCCACTGGCCAGGGGCATAGAGGTCGGAACTCTTCGATAGGAGTTGAACGCCGCCGGGAATCACTTGTTCGGCTCGATCCACCATCAGTTGACAGGCATCTTCTTCGGCATTCGGTTTTAGGTCCAACATGTCGACCGCGTTGGTCCGGAAAACCCGTTCGATGTCCGAGTCGTTCAGATGAGCGAACCGACAGGCTTCTTTGAGTGCGAGGAGGGATTCGATCCCGACCAAAGTCGGCCTCCCCTGAGGCCATTTCTCTTCGGGGAGGGTCTGATCGTAGATCCAATGGAACCCATCGCCGATGGAAAGCGATCGTCCTCGCAGCTGCGAAACCGGGAAATCGCTCCCATACATCAGCCGCGAATTTCCGAAGGTCTCGATAATCTTTTGAAAGGGTTGCGGCTCGCAAATCGCCGAGGTGTCGAAAAAGACATTGTCGAGAGACTTAATGGAATCGATCCCCTCCAATGTGTGGCGCGCGCAAAAACCCCGACCGGCATGGGCGAGAATCAATTTCGCATTCGGGAATCGACGGCAATGGTCCCGGATGTATGCCTGGTTTCGTTCGTCCGCCAAGGCGCGCGGCAAGACCATGTGAAGCATGATGCAAAGACTGTGCTGGTCCGCGATTTCCCACGCCCATTCCGGGAGGAACTCATCGCATTCGGCGTTCATGGTGTCCTCTCGGTTGGAGAAGACATGGTAAACCTTGAAGCCCGAGATCATCGGTTGCCTCGCCACTGCCTCGACCTGAGCGGGATCGTCATGGGGAGAGACCATCGCCAGACCGCGACAGTCCGGGTGGCTCTTTAAGTCGTCCAAAAGAAAATCGTTGGAGGCCCCCGTATCAAGATCCTTCACCGGAAACGGGAAAAAGAGGCCTCGGTCCGGCGCCCGGTCTCCCATCCATTGCCGCATAGAATCTCGGTAGACCTCGAAACCAACCGAACTGCCAACGGTTCCCTTCTCCTTCGATAGGCCGATGTGTGAGAGGTCGTACATGTGAGCATGGACATCGAAGATATCGGGTGGACAAAACGATCGCAGGCTCTTCTCGAAGAGCTGCCGATCTTCGTCGGTCGCCTCGAAAGTCGAAGGATCGCAGGTCCATCGGGGAATGGAGGATGTAGGTTTTGGGTCGAGCGCCATGAGGTAGGAGTCTATGTCAGGTCCGTATCGGCCATAAGACCGGCGGGGCTGACAGGCCCGACTGGTCGGACCCAACCTCTTCCGACTAAACTCCATTCCATGAAATCCGTTTCCATCCTGATCCCCCATTTCAACAACCCAAAACTCATCGCACCCTGCCTGGAATCATTGCGGACGATGTCACCAGAGACACCCCCCTTCGAGATCTTGGTCATCGACGATGGC
>JAJDBZ010000344.1 GCA_029261095.1 Candidatus Omnitrophota bacterium
GCGTTCCCCCACATTCTTCCCGCTTCCGCAAAAGGAGCCAATGAACGAATCGCCCTTGCCTCCATCGGTCTGGGAGGGAAGGGACGGCATGGGATGAAAATCTTTCAGAAGATGGAGGATGTGGAAATCGTCGCGATTTGCGATGTCTATCAGCCCGAGATGGAACGAGCTCTGGAAATAACCGAGGGCAAGGCGGAGAGGGTCCATGATTTCCGCGACATTCTTGCTCGAGAGGACATCGATGCCGTTCAAATCTCCACTCCCGATCACTGGCACTCCGAGATGACCATTCGAGCCTGCGATTCGGGGAAAGATGTTTATGTCGAAAAACCACTTTCGCTCACCCTTGGGGAAGGGAAGAAGATGGTGGAGGCGGCGAAGAGAAATCAACGAGTCGTCCAGTGCGGAACCCAGCAACGTTCCGGGACTCATTTTCAAAAGGCGGTGGAGATTGTATCGAGCGGACAGATCGGAGAGGTGACCATGGCCAAGACCTGGATCCTCGAGAACGAGACTCCGGAAGGGATCGGCAGTCCGGCCAACGAGGCACCGCCCGCCGATCTCGATTGGGAGATGTGGCAGGGACCCGCGCCGCGCCGTGAATACAACCCGAACCGGTTCAATCAGTTCCGATGGTTCTGGGATTACTCAGGCGGAAAAATGACCGACTGGGGAGTCCATCTGATGGACATCGTCCATTGGGCGATGGGAGTGGATGCTCCCACCAATGTTTGCGCAACCGGCGGAAAGTATTCGCTCAGAGATAACCGTGAAACTCCAGACACCATTCATGTGACCTGGGAGTATCCGGGATTCCTCGCGACGTTCACCAATCGAGTCTGTAATGCCCATCCGGAGGATGGCGATGGTTATGGAATTCAGTTCCATGGGACCGAGGGGACGCTCTATGTGAATCGCGCGGGATGGACACTCACTCCGGAGACCGGCCCCCACGACAAACCCCGCATGCCCGCCCAGAGTTCCGGAGGTTCGGAGCAGAGCGGACCGCACGAGCGCCAGTTCATCGATTGTATCCGCACACGCGAACAACCCATTTCGGATATTGAAACCACCCACCGCTCCACATCGGTCTGTCTGATGGCCAACATCGCGCTGAAGACCGAAGAGAAATTGAATTGGGACGGCGAAGCCGAGCGTTTCACCAACAGCGACGCCGCCAACGAGATGCTGGATTACGAATACTCGGAGCCCTGGAGGGTGTGATCTCGACCGTAGCGCCGTCTTCCGGACGGCAAACCCGGAGTGGCCGTCTGGAAAACGGTGCTACTGGGGGTCTTCAAATCCTCATCGGCATCCTCGTCCTTTTGGGTCATCCGGAAGGTGTGGTCGGTAACCCCCTCGATATAGAGGCGATCGAAATTCGGGGTCGCAAAAATCACCCCTGTGTCAATCTCACTGCCGACGATGTGTCCCGCGCGAAAATACGAATCGAGAAGTACGATTGGGCGCGGGCTCACCGGGATCGGATTATCAAGGAAGCGGACAAATGGCTACGCGAATCGGATGAATACTGGCTTCAGTTCTTGCCGGATCCGGGAGCATGTTACGCCTATGGTTTTACTGGCGACCCGATCACCGGGGGATCCTTTGGGGGGCGATGGAGTACCGCGAGATGCGATTGGGACCATCCGGGAAAAGTGAAGAACTCCGAGGAACGCCTCCTCCCCGATGAGGAGTACCCCGACGATGGCGAGGGTTACACCGCCTCCGATGGTCGGATTCATTACTTCGTCGGAATTTTCAACTCTTGGGTCACCGAACAGTGGACACTCAATGCCCTGCCTTCACTGTCAAAAGCCTATCTCCTGACCGGGGATGAGCGTTACGCCGACCGTGGGACGCTGCTCCTGGATGCGCTTGCTTCGATCTATTCGGAGTCGACCTCCGGCTCCTGGGATTATCCGAGCAACCCGCCTAGCGGACGATTCGCGCGGCCCTGGTATCAGGTGGCGCGGACCTTGGTCAAATATGTCGATCAATACGATTTCCTCCACTCCAGTTCAGCAATGGCTAAGCCCTCGCTCAAACCGGGATTGACCCGTCGGGAGAACATCGAAAAAAACATGCTTCTGGATGGGGCTTATTATTGCTACCGCCACAGTTTTGACGGAGGTCTTCACAACGGTCACGCCGACTATGTGAGAGGAGCGTTGGCTGTGGGATGTGCGCTCGACATTCCGGAGTATGTTCGCAACGCGGTCGACTCTCCCTTCTCCATTCATGCGATGTTGGCCAACAACATCGATCGGGATGGACGGTATTATGAAAGTTCACTTGGATACGCCATCCACGCACGGGGTCTCTATCTCACCTACGCGGACCCCTTGGTGAATCTCCGCAGCAAGGAGTATCCGGAAGGGGTGAATCTCTATGACGATCCGAAGATGCAGTCCTGTCTTCTGCTTCCAGACATTCAAGTCGAGCTGGCTGGGAGGCGTCCGAATTTTGGCGATAGCGCTCCCGACTTTCTTTATAAACCGAACCCCAAACGTCCCTTCTCTTCGGTCGACTTCCTTTACCTGGAACGCATGTATGCGATGACATCCGACCCGGTCAAGAAAGAGCAGTATGGATCCACTCTCGGGTACCTGGCCGATGGGGAGATCGACTCGAAGCGGGGCGCCCAGCGTGGAGACTGGCTTCTTTGGCACGCGGAGGAACCGCCGGTTGAGGGGGTGGATCTCCCCGAGTCTCTCGAGTCGCGGGTGAACGGGTCATGGATAGCGGGGATGAAAGGGATGGCACTCCTCCGAGCGGGGGATCAAGCGGCTCTGCTCCGGTTCGGGCCGAGCCTCACACATGGCGACCCCGACGATCTTGGCTTGCTCTATTACGCCAATGGATACGAACTCAGTTACGACCTGGGATACGGGCTGGGTAGCACGCATGTCCACTGCGGATGGGCCTCGAGCACCGCGAGTCATTGTCTGGTGACTGTGGATGAAACAAACCAACTCGGGGGGGAAGGGAGTGGAGGAAGTCTTCTTTCCTTTGCCAATCTCCCCAGTGTCCAAATGGTCGAAGCGGAAAGCGCGAACAGTTACACCGAGGTCGGAGTCACGGAGTACAGTCGAACCCTCGCGTTGATGTCCGAGGGCGGATATTTGATCGATGTCTTCAGAGTCTCCGGGGGGAACCAGCAAGATTATGGATTTGGAAGTATCGGCACCGACCTGGAACCGTTCGGGGTCCCCGAGTTGGTTGGCCGAGAGGGAAGTTTAGCAGAGGGGGTCGCCTGGGCGGACAAGATCGGGACCGACGGGGACATCGTCGGCTATCCAAACAAACCTTATTGGAAACCTCCGCCGGTGAATGGGTACGGATTCTTTTACGATGTGCGCGCCGGTCAGCCAGAAACAGTGTGGGGCGGGACTTGGAACATCGATGGGAAGATCCCGACACGTTTCCGGATGTCGGTTCTCGGGGAGGTCGATGAAGCGATTTTCGCCTCGGCGCCGGGACTCTACCCCTCGAAACCGCTCTCCAGTTATGTTCTCGCCCGGCGACGCAGTGAAGAGGCCCCCCTGCGGAGCACCTTCACTGCGGTCTATGAACCGTTTGTCCATGAGGGTTCCAGAGAGGTTCGACCTGTCATCGAGAGGACGAAGGACTTAGGTCTCGGTGCGATCGAGATCCTCCGGACAGATGGGAATACGGATGTGGTTCTGACCCAACCGTGCGAAGTGGAATCCGTGTTCGGGCCGGTCAAATTCGATGGAGATTTCGGCATGTTGACCGGCGCGGGGGAACGGGTGGAACGCGCGGAAGTTCTCGGTTGCGAGCAATTGGCGATCGATGGGGAGGTGATCGATTCGGGGCCAGGAGTCCTTACAGGGAAAATCGTCGAAGTCGATGCTGTTGAATGCCGAGTGAGATTGGACCAGCCCATCGACGGTGACTTGGAGGGACTCGTGGCGATCTTCTCCAACCCAGGTTACTCGCGGACCACCGTCTATCATATCGCGGAGGCCTCGGGCGACTCACTATATCTGCAAGCCAACTCGCTGGTTCTGGGGAAAGGCCGGGTCCACTCGATCGATGGGGATACAATCATCAGCGATGTCCCGCACGAATATGCGCGGTCGGTGCCACGCAAGCATTCGACCCTGTTCTTCGATGGGAAGCGGATGGTGGGGCCATCCGGAGTGTCGACAAGAATTCTCTCAACCCACCAGAGCGATACACTTCGCATTGAAGTGGAGAGCGCATCCGGTTTCGAAGTCGGAGACGGATTCGAGTACATTGACCTCTCCCCCGGCGATGAGGTCCGAATCGCTCTTCCTCGCGTTTATTCGATTTCTGAATAGTGTTATTTCCCCATCGCGATCCCCAGGTCCCAATGTTCAAAAGCGGACGCCATCCGGTCACACTCGGATTTCGAACAACCCAGGCCTTTCGCCACCTCTCTCCAATTGGAAACTGCTTCCCCGACCTGTCTCGCTATGTCGCGGGCTTCCTTTTCTGACAACCGGAAATACCGAGAGACCGAGAAGGCGAGATCGATCGATGCCGCAGTGTCCTCCTCGTTGATCGCGGTCGAGAGAAAACGAGGCCTCACATCGACAGGAACCGGGTTTAGATCATAAGCGGGGGAAAGAACCCAACCCTCGGGTCCATCGAACAGAAAGGCGTGATTCCGAAGATGGTCATCGACATTTGAGATCAGAATAGAAAAGACAATCCGTCGCCAGAGCTCTCGAATATCTGCCCCGGCCCGAGCTCCTTGCATCCTGAGCGCATCGACAATTTCAAGGTAACTTCGGACCTCACGGTCCTTTGCGCCCAACATGCTCATGGCGGAGAGGAACGGTATCCGAAGATTCCCTTTCCGGTCGAATCGATTCAACAGGAGGACCGGTTTTCCCTCGATGTTTTCAACCCGCCAGGCTGGGACGGTGACCCCAGCCCGAGTCGCCAGCGATAGAGAGACCGCTTCCCAGACGACCGTATTCCACTCATCTTCTTTGTGTGGAAACTTTGCGATCGCCAGGGCGCCATTTCGGTCGCGGACCGATGCTTTTGGGCGAGCACCGCCCAACGAGGATCCTGGCGCCAATAAAAGGCGGAGATCTCCTTCATCATCCTCTTTGCTAACGACACGCTCGGAGGCTGTGAGAAGTTTCGGCAAATCGATCAGCGGAGGTATGCGTGTCTGCTTGTGAGTCGCGAGGAACGGACCTCCCTTGTTCGAGGCAAACCGTAAGGCGCCTTGGCGCGCCTCGTCGTCGACACCCAGTAGGTAATCCAATTCGTAAAGCGTGCGCGGAGC
>JAJDBZ010000345.1 GCA_029261095.1 Candidatus Omnitrophota bacterium
GTGTCCGAGCCGATTTCGATCATAGCCATATTGGCTAGTTCAATGCCCTCTTGGGGAACAACATCCTGAGTGTGAACAAGTCGATTGATGACACGACAAGCCATGTCGAACTCAGGATCGGAGGAACAACCATCGAGACCCCCCGCAAGGAAGGGTTAGGTTGGCTTGAAGGTCTGGCTGATTACGCAGGTGTTTCGAAGGACGGGACACACCTGGTTCGCGTACCCGTCCACTCCCTGACGATCAATGAAAGAGCGGTCTTGTGGGCCGCCCCCTTGGAACTGTTCAGCGAAATCGCCTTGAATGTTCGATCCGCTTCGCCTTTCGATCAAACCCTTTACTTCGGATTGACCAATGGTTCACTCCTATACATGCCAACCCGTAAGGCCTTTGCGGAAGGGGGCTACGAGCCGGGTGTCTCGCCATTTACCCCCGAGGTGGAGGACGATTTCACCTCTGGAGTCACCGACCACCTGAACCAATTATCAGCACGCTGAGTGCTGATCCTCGAATTGTGGGGTTGAGCAACGAGAGAGAATCTAATGAATTTCTGAGTGAGTCCCCCTGAAGGTATAGCGGTATTTCAATCTGTCTTGGATTAAGGTTAACCAATCCAGACATTTTCAATCGTTAGTCCTGAAACCGAACCTATTGACTGAAGATTGCGATTTTCCGATAATCCTCGTTCGCTTGAATGAGTGCTCCACTATCTAGGACACCCCATGATTGTATAGCAAGTCCGCCAAGCCCCAGGATCGACCCGGGGTTTTTCCAAACGGATTTAAGAATAGAACAAACCATCAGATTTGGAGGGTAGCGCATGTCAGTGAAGGTAGGAATTAATGGTTTCGGCCGTATTGGTCGTTTGGTAATGAGGGCCGCCCTGAAGAGCGGCGCGGATTTGGATTTCGTCGCGGTCAACGATCTGACCGATACAAAGACCCTTGCCCATCTTTTCAAATACGATTCAGTGCATGGAATCTTCGATGGGGAAGTCAAAGCGACCGACAAGGGGATCTCGATTAACGGAGATGAATTCAAGGTCCTCTCTGAGCGCGACCCTGGGAAACTTCCCTGGAAAGAACTTGGCGCCGACGTGGTCCTTGAAAGCACAGGTCTATTTGGTGATTCCGAAAAGGCAGGGGCCCACATCGTCGCGGGTGCCAAGCGAGTCATCATTTCACAACCCGCCAAGGGCGATGTGAAGACCATCGTGGTGGGTGTGAACGACGATGAGTACGATCCCGGACAGCACAAGATCCTGAGTAACGCCTCTTGCACCACCAACTGCCTCGCTCCCGTTGCGAAGGTGCTTGACGAGAATTTTGGCATTCTCAAAGGCTTGATGACCACGATCCACGCCTATACGAATGACCAGAAAATCCTCGATCTCCCGCACTCCGATCTGCGTCGGGCTCGTGCGGCACACATGTCGATGATACCCACCAAAACGGGTGCGGCCGAAGCAGTATCCCTGGTTCTTCCCAACCTGAAGGGAAAACTTACAGGCGGGGCGATCCGTGTTCCTGTTTGTGATGTGTCCTTGGTCGACCTCGTGGCGGAACTCAATACGGAAGCCACCGAAGAAGATGTCAACGCCGCAATCAAGAAGGCCGCCGAAGGGGAACTCAAGGGAATCCTGCAATACTGCGATGAGCCACTGGTTTCGGTTGACTTCATTGGGAACCCCTCTTCCTCGATCTTTGATGCTCTCAGCACCAAAGTGATCGACAAGAAACTGGTCAAAGTCCTTTCTTGGTATGACAACGAGTGGGGATTCTCAAACCGTGTTTTGGATCTCATCGAGGTGATGCGCAAGAAGGGCATCTAACCGATAGAACCTAGAGGCATCAAGAGGTCATTCAATAAACAAGGCAACCCGGGATCGTTCCTGGGTTGCCTTTGCTCTTGAAAATGGAAGTATCGGGAGAAGAGAGAAGCATGAACAAAAAGACGGTAAGAGATGTTTCTTTCCAAGGCAAAAGAGCCTTGGTTCGAGTCGACTTCAATGTTCCCCTTTCCGATGGAAAGGTTGAGGACAACACCCGCATTCTTGGGGCCATCCCGACTCTGAAACACATCCTCGATGATGGTGGGTCATTGGTGTTGATGTCCCACTTGGGTCGTCCCAAAGGCAAACCTGTTCCCGAGATGAGTCTCAAACCGGCTGCTGAGTGCCTGTCGGATCTAATCGGAAAGCCGGTCAAGTTTGTGGTCGATTGTGTTGGTGAAGAAGTCAAGGCAGCTGTTGAAAGTCTTAAACCGGGCGAGATTCTTCTTTTGGAAAATGTTCGTTACCACGAAGCGGAAACAGCGAAGGATGAATCTTGTGCGGCCTTCGCGAAAGAGTTGGCCCAGTGGGGTGACATTTTTGTGAACGATGCCTTCGGGTCTGCGCATCGTCCCCATGCTTCAGTCTCCGGCGTCACCGAATTCCTTCAACCCTCTGTCGCCGGGTTTCTGCTGGAAAAAGAGATCGAATACCTGGTCAATGCTACCTCGAATCCCGAACGACCCTTCGTGGCCGTCTTGGGCGGGGCCAAAGTCTCGGACAAGATCGGAGTGATAAAGGAATTGCTTCCAAAAGTGGATGCGCTCTTAATCGGCGGAGCCATGGCCTATACCTTCATGGCAAGTGAAGGAAAAGATATCGGATCCTCACTCGTGGAAGAAGACAAATTGGATGAGGCTTCGGAACTGCTGATCGATGCGGAGGAATCCAAACAGAACGTAATGCTCATCCCTCAAGATCATGTGGTAGCCGAAAAGTTGGAAGAGGGGATACCGTCCGAAGTGGTACGTGATATTCCGGATGGTATGATGGCATTGGATATCGGGCCGAAGACCCGCGATGCCTATTGTGATTGGATCAAGAAGGCGAAAACAGTCATCTGGAACGGCCCGATGGGTGTTTTCGAAATTCCTCCCTTTCATGAGGGGACCGAAGCGGTTGCACAGGCTCTGGCCGATTCCGAATCCCTGAGTATCATAGGCGGAGGCGACTCTGTTTCCGCCATAAATAAACTGGGTTTCGCGGGTAAAGTGACCCATATATCAACCGGAGGCGGGGCCTCCTTAGAACTCCTGGAGGGTAAAGAACTCCCAGGATTGACCTCTCTCACAGATCGAGATTAAATGAGGACACTATGCTAGTCATTCTATTCAAATTCATTTTTGTCGTAATATGTTTCGCGTTGATCGGGATTGTACTGATCCAGCGTGCCCGAGGCGGTGGTCTAGCCGGAGCTTTCGGCGGTGGCGGTAGCGAATCCTTTATGGGCAATCTTCAAAACAAGGAGATCGTTCGCTATACCACCTATTTGGCGGCCGTGTATTTGGTACTCGCCGTTTCCATCGATTTTATTCCACAAAACCGTGGAACCCAGGGGTTGGAAGGTTTAGACGGTGCAACCCCCGCTCTCAATATCCCGGTCGAAACAGGTGAAGTAGGGGGCGAGGATGGGATGGAACCCATCGTCCTGGATGAGGACCTTCCCTTGAACCCTGTAGACGCACCGTCCGATAGCGCCGGCCAGGGTCAGTAATCTATTGAAGTCAGTCGTTCCGACGCCCTCCTCTTCGCCACTTCTCCCCTTCCACCAGGAGAAACTCTCGAACGGGGTCACTGTCATTGTCAAAGAGACGGACGTTGTTCCCCTGGCGGCTGTTGACCTCTGGGTGGCTACGGGGACATCAAATGAAACGAATTCCGAAATCGGTATCTCCCATTTTTTAGAGCACCTGTTCTTCAAGGGAACCCCAAGTCGCCCGGTAGGCGTGATGGACCGAGCGGTCAAATCGATGGGCGGGTACAACAACGCTGCCACTTCCTACGATTTCACTCATTACTACATTGTGCTCCCCTCAAACCACGTTGACCTGGCCATGGAGGTATTGGTCGATGCATTGCTCAACATGGCACTTCCTCCCGAGGAAATCGAAAGAGAACGGCAAGTCGTCCTCGAAGAGATAGCCCGCAAGGATGACTCTCCCCATGGGAAACTCTATGACGAATTCCTGTCGATTGCGTTCGATGGAACCCCTTATTCACGCCCAATCCTGGGAACGGCCGAAAGCCTGAACGCAATCGGTCGGGACGAGATGAATGACTATCGTTCCAGGCGTTACGCCCCGGAGAATATCCATCTTGCCATTTGCGGACAGGTCGATAGTCAATCCATCCTCGAACATTCGGCGAAACTCTTCGAACCGCTCAAAGCAGAGGATTCTAACGGAAAATGTACAGCGAATCTTGTTCCAATTCCCAAATCCTCAACTTTCGAAGTTCTCAAAGATGTTCAACAGACTTATCTCTGCCGCGGAATTCCGACCGCATCGATCCAAGGGACGGAGGATGAGATCGCATTGGATCTACTTTCGACTGTCCTGGGCGATGGTCGGAGCAGCCGCCTGGTATCGAGGCTTGTGGAGAAAACGGGACTCTGTTCAAGCGTATCGGCGTTTGTTTGGGTGTTGTCCGGAGTCGGCTTGTTCGGAGTGGAGGCCTCCTATGATGGCCGTGACGAGGAAGAAATTCTCCCCGCCATTTCCGAAGAACTCGAAAGGATCAGAACGGAGTTGGTCCCCGAGGTTGAGTTCGAAAAAGCCAAGTCGATGCTCCTTGCGCAAAATGCCTATGGCCTTGAGCGACTTTCATCGAAGGCCGGAGTCCTTGGGAGGAGTTCAGCATTCAACTTGATGGATTCGGTTCTGGCTTATCCGGAGCGAGTTAAGAACTGTACGCCAGACCAAGCGCTC
>JAJDBZ010000346.1 GCA_029261095.1 Candidatus Omnitrophota bacterium
CACGTTCCAGCGCTCACCCCCACCTAACCTCCCCCATCAAGGGGGAGGAATTGATACTCCGGGGAATTAAATGACCCCGGAGATGGGGGTCCCGTGAGTTGCCCTCGCGATAAGATTCATGTAAGATTTAATCTAGACTGTCTAGATTGAATTTGAGGTGATTTCTTGTGAGCAAAGTATGGCAAATGCAGGAAGCGAAGAACAAATTGAGTGAACTTGTGGATCGCGCCGCGACCGAGGGTCCCCAAACCATTACTCGTCACGGCAAGGACGCCGCCATTGTGATCTCGCCCGAGGAATTTCGGAAATCGAACGACGATGAGGAATCGTTACTGGATTTCTTTCGGAACTCTCCTCTCCGTGGGTTGGATCTGGAACGGACTGTCGACTACCCGCGAGAGGTTGACCTTTGAGATACCTCCTCGATACCTGCGTCATTTCCGAAGCGATCAAGGCAAGACCGAATCGCCGCGTCGTGGATTGGCTAAGAACTTGTGTGACATCCGATGTCTATATCAGTGTATTAACCCTGGGAGAAATTCAAAAAGGGATCTCGAAAATTAAGGACGAAAAGAGGATACGAAAACTCCAGCCTTGGTTGGATCAGGACATCCAGAGCCGATTCGCGGGGAGAATCTTGTCCATTGATTCGGAAGTTGCCCGGACTTGGGGTGAGATTCAGGGAAAGTCGGAGAGATCGGGTCGCACACTTCCGACGATCGATGGACTTCTCGCCGCGACTGCGCTGGTTCACCGACTGTGTCTGGTGACACGGAATGTGGATCATTTCCTAGAAGTCGATCTCAAGGTTCTCAATCTTTGGAAGGCTTGAGCGTATGACTGATGCCTTGCCAATTGATCGTAGGCATTAGCCTGACCTGTTGGCCAGCAGTTCTCACAGCCCCGATACCTTCCCCCAGTCCTCCATCAGAATCATCAAATCCAGATCATCCACGCGGCCATCCGAATTGATGTCGGAGCGGTTGTTGAGGAAGGGAGAGGTGTTCAGCGGGAAGAAATAGGCTCTTCCGGAGTTTTCTGGATTCCCTTCTGCGGATTCAAAACGAGCGCCTACGATAACTCCCTTACGAGGGATTGTTCCCAGCGAGCATAGACACGAAGCGCTCGAACCAAACTCTCGAAATCCCATTGGGTTGGGAGAGTTTAGGGTCAAAACAGTATCCCCGGAGGTAGGATTTATAAAAATGACTGACCCTGAACGAGATACAACCTCCCCTCCATCGCTATCGCTCAATAGTATTTCCTCGACTCCATCGGAATCGACATCACACGTCTCAATTACAAGAATGGTCGTGTTTCTATCATTGAAAGAGTAGGTTTGAATTGGGTCTTTAGTTAAACCATCAAACACGTAAACACGTCTTTCATTCGATGTGCCGACAACAATTTCTCCACTGCCGTTCCCATTTATATCACCCAATCCTGCGAGTGATGCACCAAAAGAACTCACCGTTGAAGGAAAAGAAGACTCTAGAGAGTAAAGAAAACTACCAGTGCTACCATCATAGACGAAGACGCGTCCGAATTGCCGTGTGTGTTCGGGGTAACTCGGATTCCCGACAGCAAATTCCGGGACACCATCCCCGTTTGTATCAGGGATCTCTGCAACGCTACTCCCAAAACGTGTGACAGACTTGGGGTCAGGAGGAAGGAGTGTTCGAATCAATTCGCCAGTTGATCCATTGAAGAGATGAGCAGCTCCTGTGCTAATTGAGACCTCGTCTCCATCTTGGTGGTCCCACCCAGTTTCCCCTATCAAGTAGTCGCTAATAAGATCACCAGTAATGTCCGAGGTCACCACGAGAGAACGACCGAAAAAATTTCGTTCCGTAGGTTTAGGGGATCTAAGCCGCAGCAAGACCTCTTCAGAACTGCCATCAAGAATGAGAACTTCACCTGGGCTATCATCGACACTCGACACGGAGGCTGCCAAAATCTCACCATGTCCGTTGCCGTTCATGTCTTTTAATCCGGCAATCACGGCTGGAAATGCCGTCAAGGCTGGAGTGACATCTTCTATCGAGTCAATGGTGCGAAGATAGTCTCCACTGACTCCATCAAAGAGAATCAGCCTGCCTCTCGCTCCAACAGCGATATCCATCTGAGAATCTCCAGAGACATCATAGATTGGACTTGTCTTGAACCCAAAGAAGCCTTTGCGTTCGGGTGCAGGGTCGATCAACTCGATGAACTCAGGTGTTCCCGCCGGGGCTTGGGAGGCCATAACGAGGAGGGTGAGAAGGAGCGTTATTCGGTTGTGACGCATATCTCTATTACTGTAGATGTTGGGGCGAAGATTGTCAATGGAAACTTTTTGGAGAGACCCCAGTCCGTACTCGAAGGGTACGGACTTCGTGTGAGTAGCGACACGGTTTCAACCTGTCGCGGGCTTGGATCGGTGTGATAGACATTGTCATCTGCACCAACTCACATCGGATAGGAATCCGATTACGGAACGAACGGGGCGGAGCCACGTTCCAGCACTCACCCTCCTCTAACCCCTCCCATCGAGGGAGGGGAAATGGTTTGAATGGATTTCCCAAGGGGTAGTTCCATCGTCGCGCCTCAATGTATGATCCCTCCTTTCCCTTGTGGGAGCCAAAATATTTCACTCATCGAGGACTCATATCGTCATGCCGAAAGACCGTAAAACTATCCATGTTGTTTCCAATTCCCACTGGGATCGGGAGTGGTGTTATCCCTTCGAGGAGACACGCCTCCTTCTAGTCAAGTTCATGGATGAACTTCTGCATCTCCTGGACAGCGATCCCGATTTCGAGTCTTTCACCATGGATTCTCAGACCCTCTGTGTGGAGGACTACCTCGAACTCCGTCCTGAGAAACGCGAGACCATCGAAAAGCATGTCAAATCGGGGAGGCTCATCGTCGGGCCCTGGTGCTCGCTTCCCGAGGAGTATTTGGTCAATGGCGAGTCCCTCGTGCGGAATCTTGTGGTGGGACATCGTGTGGCCCAGGACCTCGGTGCGGTCTCGAAGATTGGGTACACCCCTTTCAGTTATGGGCAGACCTCGCAGATCCCTCAGATCTATCAGGGATTCGATATCGACACGATCATTTTCTATCGCGGAATCAATGTAGCCAAAAGCGAGTTCATCCTCGAAGGCCCCGATGGGTCTCGCCTGCTCGGGATGCGCTTCGGCTGCATGAGTCGTTTCTCTTATTATGTCTACATCTACCGTGTTCTCCGGTATGGCAGCGACGATGTCTTCAAACGCTACGATTGGGATCGCGGCGCCGCCCCCTTCCGCCTCGCCAACGATTCGAACCCGCGCGCCCATTACTATGTCCTCGACGATAAAAAGAAACAGTGGAACGATGGGCCGATCCGTGACCAGCTCCTCAAACTGGTGAAGGATGAGTCCGAGCATTTCACCACCAGCCAGATCTGTTGTATGCAGGGGTTCGACACCTCCAACCCCGACCCGAAGGAATCGGACATCATTAAACTGTGCCAGGAACTTCTCCCCGAGCATGAGATCAAACTGTCCAATCTGAAGGACTACATGGACGCCATGCGGAAGGAGGTCAAGAAACCGACTGTCCTCACCGGCGAGAGCCGAGATCCCGGATCGGTCGGGAAATGGACCCACCTCAATGGCGATGTCATCTCGGCCCGCCCGCTTCTCAAGATTGGAAACAACCGCGCCGAGATCAACATCCAACGTCTCGCCGAACCGTGGGGCGCCATCGGCTCCTGGGTTGGCGGTGAGTATTTTAAAGCGGCGCTTGATCGTTGTTGGAAACTCCATCTGCGCAACCACCCGCACGACACCATCACCGGCGCAGGGGTGGACCAGATGGAACTCGATTCCCTCTATCGATTCGATCAGATCAACATCCTCTGCGAAGGACTGACCCGCCGCTCCCTCGAGGCCATTCAGATTCAGGTCGACAACTCGGATCTCTCCGAGAGGGACACGGCGCTCACTGTCTTCAATCCGACACCCTTCCCGAGAAAGGGCGTCGTCTCCTGTTACCTCGATATGCCCCAGAACATGGATTACGAAGCATTTTCCGTTAAATCCCCCGATGGCAAGAAGACCTACGACCTCCAGGTCAAAGAACAATTCCCCGCCGGCGTTTTGGTTCGCAACCTCCAGGATATCTCCATCGAACTTCGGGCCGAGCGCGTTCATGGTCATATCGAAATCGATGAGGTCCCCGCTTACGGTTACAAGACTTTTCATCTTTTTCGGCAGGAAAAGTTCAACCACCTGACCCAGAAATCTCTCGCCCCAGAAACCAACGTCCTGGAGAACGAGCACCTCCGCGCCGAGTTCAACTGCGATGGAACGCTCGATCTCCTTCATAAGGAATCCGGCGAATTCTTTACAGGTCTTCACTACCTCGAAGATACCGGGGAGACCGGGCACTCCTGGATTCATATGGAGCCGCATGACAATGAAACAATCACTTCGCATGGACTTCCATGTGCGATCACCGTCGAGGAGGCCGGGCCGCTCTATGCAAGGATGCGTGTCGATTACCACATGCAGATCCCTGTCGGTTTGGAACGCGAACTGACCGCTGAATTCCGTGAGGAGCGCGACGATCACACCAGCCGGTCCAAACAGAGGAGGGAGATGATTGTCACCAGCCGTTTCGAATTACGTGCCGGGCAGAAGCGTCTCGATGTCACCACCTCTTTCACCAACGAGTGCAAGAACCACCGCCTGCGTGTCGTCTTCCCGACCAATCTGACCTGCGACCGGACCGATTCCGAGGCGGCCTACGATGTCATCTCTCGCGACATCCATGTGAAAAAAGGGAACGCTTACTACGGCAAACCCAACCCGCAGTACCCGATGTATCGGTTTGTCGACATGCACGATAAGAAGAAGAATCTCGGATTCTCAATCCTCAATAATTCGGGATTGCGCGAGTATGAAGCGATGGACACCGATGACCGCCCGCTGGCGATTACCCTCCTGCGTTGTTTCACTTATCGCAACTGTCCGGTCTTCGGAAGATTCGAGGTTCACCCCGAAATGGAGCGAGCGCAGTGTCTCGGTACCGACCTGGAATGGACTTACTCGATCTTCCCGCACAAGGGGGATTGGACACACGGGGTTTACGCCGAAGCCGAGGACCACAACCTTCCGCTCGAATCCGCCCAGGTTGGGCCTCACTCCGGATCGCTACCGAAGACCCAAGGCTTCTTCGAACTGAAAGGGAAGAACCTTCAGCTCGCCACCTTCAAACGCGCCGAGGACCGAAAAACCTCTTATGTGGTTCGCTTGTTTAACCCAACCAACAAGGCGGTGACCGGCGAACTCAAATTCTTCCGGAACCTAAAATCCGCCTGGCTCACCAACATGAACGAAGAGAGAAGGGAAGAGCTCAAGCCGACCAAGAAATCCCTCAAGGTAAAGGTGGGCAAGAAGAAGATTGTGACTGTGGAGTTCCAGTTAGCGAAGAGTTGAATCACGGAATCGCATGGATTGGATGGAAGACATGGAGAAAAGACGGATTAATACCGTGGGACGCCCTTAGGTCTCCGATTAGAGGCACGACATGAATTCATCTCGCCTCAAATACTATCTTCGGTCCCTCTTTACCCTTCTCCTCGAAGTCCATAACCCCATCCCCGCGTTCGCCTCACTCATCGGCTTCCCCATCAAGTCTCCCTTCAAGATGACTCTGCGCAATTCCGGTCACACATTCCTCGTTCGCAATTTCATGGATCTCTGGATCCTTAAAGAGACCTGTCTCGATGGGGAGTACGATGACATCTTTCCGGAGGAGGGAAGCGTGGGAGTCCTGCTCGATATCGGGGCGGGCATCGGAGACTTTACGATCCACTTTGCGGAGCGGTTTCCGACCTGGAGAGTCATCGCCTTCGAACCTCTAGCCGATGCCTTTATTTTGTTGGAGGAGAACGTCAGAAATAACCACATTGAATCGGTTGATTGTCAAAACGTCGCGGTCTGTTCCCAGCCGGGTCCGGTCACGCTTCATGAGGGACGTCGCGGCCCTATCAGCGCGATCGCTTCTCCAACGGGTTTGGAATCCTCCAAGCCGAAACTCGGAGAAGCCGTCGGTGTTTCTTTCGAGGATATCCTCGATGAGATTCCGAATGGAACTCGAATCCTAATAAAGATGGATTGCGAGGGTTCGGAGTTTGACATCCTCCTTAACTGTTCAACGAAGATTCTCTCAAGGATCGAAGCGATAGCGGTCGAATGCCATGATTGGTTGACCGAACATTCGAGTGAGGAACTGATCGAGCTGTTAAAAAGATCCGGTTTCACCGTGAAATGCAATGAGGACGGCGTGCACACCGATCAAAAATTGGTGACTGCTCAGCGATCTCGCCATTGGATTTAGATTCATGTAATGCTATCCTTCTTCTTGAAAAATTGGGAGGCTTCGTCAATGCGGAGAAGATTCGGACGCATTCCAATCTTGATCGCTTTTTTGATTGGTCTTCCTATCGATTCGTATGGGTTTGTTACCATTAGCATATTGCCAACCTCTGTGACCGGCGGCGGTCAGTTTAATGGTTTCCATTATGTGACTTGCTTTCCATCGACACCTTGCGAGAGTCCCGTAACCCGTTTCCTGAGAAGCGACAAGCCGGATGTGGTGCCTCATCCCAGTTACATCAACGCGACAGCCGATTGGAAATGGATCTCGTTCCGAACGAATCCCGTTTCTGTAACGACCACTGTGAAAATCACCGGGATTTATCCTCTAACTGTTTTGCCCGCCATGTTGGATGAAGTTGAATTGAGTTCGGACCACCTTTTCGCCGGGCGCACGATGTCCGCTACGGTCGCATTGAATGGTCGTACCCCGGTTGAGGGGGCAACTGTCGAACTCAGTTCGAGCGATCGTGAAAAGCTGGATGTTCCTGAGTAGGTTTGGATCCCCGGGGGTTTCAGAAATGTCCAATTTGCATTGAGCGCTCGGGATTCAATGATTGGCGGCCCAGTCATTATCAGTGCGTCATATTATGGACGGAGAGCTGACTCGACCCTTCGGGTTGTTCTGCCCATGCGAAATCCAAACTCGGATATTAATCGCGATGGAGTGGTCAACCACCAGGAATTGAACCTTCTTTGTGAGGGTTTGCTCGACTGACTATTGTATGTAGCACTTACCATGGGTTAGCGAATGGGTATTCCGCCAAACGGAATATTCAAGCTATTCTCGTTTGGAGTTTCGGTTTGTCCGACTCAGAGAATCATTGAAGTGATAGACTCATCGGGTTGTGGATCTCAACCAATACTCGTTGAATTCGAAGAGCGGTACCTCTCCATTCTCGGCTTCCTTCGCTTGTTTCAGCAGTTCCAAAAGATCCAGCGCATTGACCACTTCGTCCCGTACCAAATCGAAATCGGGGGTGGGAGTGGGCGTGATGGTCGCAGTGGGCGTGGGGGTCCAAGTGGGGTGACCTTCAAGGGGGCGTTCGAACGCGCCCCGATCCGGTCCTCGATCGGCGCCATCCGCTCCAATTCCCGGCAGATCGACCGGGCGTGGCACTCCATTCAGACTTTGAAGGGATCGATTAGGTTTTCCGGTATCGAGGCAGGGCGATGATTCCGACAAGCGAAAGTCTCCGCCCGAGTAATCGATAAATCCTGGGTCCAAACCTGAATTGCCGGTCCCATTCCACGATCCGCGAACTTGGGAATCTTCAATCTGGATCACTCGGTTTTCGGGGTAGGCGATAATCTCCTCCGGTCCCTCATTCCAAAAGATGGAATTCCACACTCTGAGTTGCGGAACAGCACCCGCTCCCGTAACGATCACACCGGACCCCTGGGATCCCGTATTGGCCGCGAGAGTACAATGAATCATCTCCACCTCCGCGTATTGGATCGACATCGCCCCGCCTCGGGTCGCCGAATTCCTCGATAAGAGACAGTTCTCAATGAGCGCCTTCGAGTTGGGGGAAATGTGGATGCCGCCACTGATCCCCGATCGATTCCGAGTGACAATCAGATTCCTTAAGACCGAATCGCTCAGGTCATCGCAGTGAATTCCTCCACCCGGATCGCCTCCAGTCAGAGTCAAGCCATCCACCACGCATTGGACCGCTTTCGGAATATACATCACCGACCGATTGAGTCCGGTCGCGTTGACGATGGTCGAATGTGAACCATAAGCACGCTCACTTAACCGATCTTCGACTCCCGAAAACCCGCCATAAATCGTGATCCCTTTTTCAGCGGTGATACTCTCTCGGTATTCCCCCTCGGCGATCCAGATTTCCGTCCCGGTCGTACTCACCAACAACGCGCTGTTGATATCAGGAAAAGCTTCCTCCCAACTTCCTCCACGTTGTTTTCCAAATCCACCTTGGCGGACATGGAGCGGAGAACGGATCACGTTGATGGTCCCCGAGGTTGACCCTTCTGGCGCCTCGTAACACCCAATGTCCACACCTCCATTTTCGATTCGTGGTAGACCATCCAGGTCAAACCCCGAATTATTCGAATCGCTCGGCGGAACCCCCCGATCGATGCAGGGAGATCCATTGGCGAGTCGATAGTCGCCATTCTCCAAATCCCGGAACTGCGGGAATCCGTATTGGTTCTCCACACCATAACACCCCCCCTGGCAGGATGAATTCCTCACTGTCACTTTGCTTGAGTCGATCTCGATCCCTTGGTTCCATAGGATACAGTTGGTAACCGACAAGACTCCGCCACCGATTCCACCCACGGATCTTGCGCGGTTGTCGACCAAGGTACAGTTTTCAAAAATAGCTGGCGCATTGTTAGCGAGGCAAGCCGCTCCGCCATCCGGAGTATCCCAGAGGCGATCCGCTCGATTTTTCACGAATAGGCAGTTTTTGAAGGAGGAGGAAGGAAAGGGTGAAACCGGCACCCCCGAAAGATAGACGCCGCCGCCGAAAGGTCCTTGATTGTGTGTCATGGTGCACCCGTGGACCAGGTAGGCGGAATGGGAGCCGAACAAGCCGCCCCCTTGATAGTCCCCAGTGTTTTCTGAGATCACGGTTTGTTTCAGAATCAGTTGTGCTCCACCCGCGTAAAGACCTCCCCCCGAACCGAGTGGTGGGGAGGTGGATCCCTGGTGAACCGCGTGGTTCCTTATAATTTCGCACCGATCGAAAACAGGAAGGGATCGATCCCCGACATAAAGACCGCCACCGATTCGAGCCCGGTTATCGGAGACGTCGGTTTCGATAAAGGTGGGTGAGGCATTGCCGGTGAGTCCCACACCTCCCCCATTGGTTGCTGCTTCATTGGACAAAATACAGCAAACGAATAGAGACAAGTCGCCCTCCCCCCAAAGATGAATCCCCCCGTAGTTGGTTGCCGAGTTCTCTTTGAAGAGGCAATTCTCCATAACGACATCGCCGGAAAAGAATCCACCTCCCCCGTCGTTCCCGGCCTGATTTGCTTCAACAGTCGAGTTGAGAATCTGGCCGCTAACTGACCTCGCGTAAATTCCACCTCCATTCGATGCAGCGTTGGAATCGATCAGGCAATCCTCGACATGGACTTTGCAGTCCTGATCCAAGAAGACTCCGCCTCCACCGCCGCCGGCTGAGTTACCCCCGATCGAGCAGTTGGAGAAAGAGATATCGGTTCCATTCCCACAGAAGACTCCCCCTCCGTTCGATTCACAGGTGTTGTCCAAAATGCGGCAATTCGCCAAAGTGTAGGCTCCCGATCCCGAAAGATTGAATCCGCCGCCGGAGTCCGCCCTCCCGCCGGTCACCGTAAAACCGTCTAAGGAGGCTGATTGGATCCCCGCTCCCACGACGATCGATCCGAAGAAGTCTCCGCCCAATAATTGGGTCGGAGTGGATTCGGGAACCCGTTCGGACAATGAGGTCTCCATCCCGGAGAACCCCCCATAAAGAGAGACTCCCTCCTCTAGAAGAATGGGCTCCGAGTAATCCCCGCCTTGAACCCATATCTCGGTCCCGTCGGTCGCCCATGCCATAGCGGCATTGATGGAGCCGAATGCGCTTTCCCAAGAATCGCCCGGCCCATTGTCGTCGCCTCCGGGTTTCACATGAATCCGAGGAATGGAACCGAGGTCACCGGCCTCGTAATGTCCAGGTGCCTCGAAGGCGCCGATATCGACCCCCTCACCTTGGATTCGGCTCGCTCCCTGTAGGTCAACACTTGCAAGAACCGCCTGATCTGAACCTCGATTGATGCAAGGCGATCCATTCAGAAGGCGATAGTTGTCGCTGGCGATATCCTGAAACAGGGGATAGGCGTTGATATTCCCCTCGCCGGTCGCGCCTCCCTGGATATCAGAATAACTGGCCGACCAACTGTCCGAATCGATTTCCGCTCCAGTGTTCCAAAGGATCGAATTCACGACAGACAAGAAGAGATCGCTGTAAATCGCTCGCTTAGCGATGATACCGCCTGTATCCTCGGCATGATTGCCGTAAACGGTGCTGCTTCCGAGACGTACCGGGTGGAATACCCCCCCGGCATAGATCGCCCCGCCACGTTTCGCTTCGTTGAACGCAATCAAACAATTTGAAACCGAGACCTCATCACCCGAAATTGCTCCTCCGGTCGTGGTTGCGGAATTATGAATCATACGGCAACGCAAGAAGTTCCCAGACCCCGAAATCGCACCCCCTTCAATTGCGTGGTTTTCCCTCCACTCGCATTGTTTGAAAAGAGCTGGGTCTTCACTGTGGACGCCGCCGCCCAAGCCGGCGCTGTTACCAATGAACTGACATCTCAACACA
>JAJDBZ010000347.1 GCA_029261095.1 Candidatus Omnitrophota bacterium
CTTCGGTCTTCCCGAACTTCTGTCCGCTGGAGGTAGTAAGCAGCGGGCAAACCAATCCAAAACATTGTTCGCCTCCCAATCGGCGGATCAGATCGGTCCCGGCTGTGATATTCCCCCATTGATCGCTCCCGCCGACTTGAACACGGCAGCCTTCTTCTTGGTGGAGGTGATGAAAATCATAGGCCTGGAGCACCTGATAAGAGAATTCAGTGAACGAAAGGCCTGTGCCGCTCTCCATTCTGGCCTTCACCGACTCGCGTCCCAGCATCTCGGTGATGCGGACATGTTTCCCCACATCCCTGATGAATTCGATGAAAGAAAACTTTCCAATCCAATCGTGGTTGTTAACAATGGAGGCGGGATTCTCGCCCTCGAAATCGAGAAACTGCGCCAACACTCGAGAGATCCCCTCGACATTGGCTTGCACCTGTTCGGCGGTCATGAGGGTCCGCTCTTCTTTCTTTCCGCTCGGATCGCCAATCAGACCGGTGGCCCCTCCCGCGAGGGCAATCGGACGGTGCCCCGCGCGCTGAAAATGGGCGAGCATGAGGATAGGCAGGAGACTCCCACAATGGAGGCTGTCCGCGGTGGGATCGAACCCGGCATAAAGGGTCAGAGGTTTTTCGGAGGCCTGGGTTTCGAGGGATTCATCGGTGAGACGGTCTATAAAGCCCCGTTCTCTGAGGGTCTGAATGACATGGGACATAAAGGATTACGATTCTCCAGAAGTTGAATTCGGAGCATGTTAACCAGACTCATCCAGACAAGGGAGGGGGCTGAGAATACGATTGTTCCGGAACAAGATGGAGACTACCCTATCGGTTTCTTAATTCGATTTGCACGCTTCAAAACTCCTTTCGAGAGGAATGGGCACAAATGACACCCCTTCAGTTGGCCACTGAGTATCTGGATCTATTTTGTGAGGGATCGGACATGGAAAAAATCCGAGATCTGCTGACCGAGGATTGTCGGTTCGAAGGACCGTTTTTCCAAAGCGACTCGGCATCGGAATACATCGAATCGCTCAAAGCGGATCCCCCTAAGGAATGCGCGTACGACTTGGTTCGCGCGTTCGAGGACGAGGGTTCCGCCAGCATTTTTTACCGTTTTCGAAAACCCGGAGTCAGCGCTCTGATGGCGCAGTTGTTCGAGATCAAGGACGGAAAGATCGACCGGATCTTGCTGGTATTCGATTCCGCTGATCTTTCGTAGTTCATTCTCCACAGGGTGAAACCGCCTGCACCGAATCCGGAATCGGTGTATCCTTGACTCAGTCGATTCCTCAAGGAGGCCTCTCATGTTCCGTATCCTTTTTCTTGCCCTGACCCTCACCCTTTCCAGTTCCAGTTTCTCGGAAGATCCCTTTTTCGAATCCGAGTTTTTGTTCGACCCCGAGAAGGAGGATCACGGGCATGTCCATGCCTCCTGCATCGTGGAGTGCCCCAATAGCGATCTCCGGGTGGTTTGGTATGAAAATGGGGAACTGATGCCGGCGCCCTATTACAGCGAGCGTAAGGACAAAAGCGACGATGTTCGGATCGGTGGAGCGTGTAAACCCGCCGGGTCGGATTCCTGGGAAACCCCGTTTGTCATGGCCGACACCTTTGCTTGTTCCGATAACAACCCCTGTATGACCATCGATCAGAAGGGGCAGCTTTGGCTCTTTTACCCGACACTTCTCGGTGTTCCTGAAAACACCTGGGGAAGCGCCTTGATGCATTACAAAATCTCGGAAGATTATGAGGGTCCCGGAGCGCCTGTCTGGAAGAAAGAATCCACACTCGTTCCCAAACCGACAGGTATCCCGGAACTCTTCGAGAAAATTCGCCCGGCCCTAATCGAGCGTGGGGCAAGCGAGAGAATGTTGACCCGAATCGAAACCAACCTCTCCGACCCACTGAAGATCCGACTCGGGTGGATGTCTCGCGCCCACCCTCTAGTGAGATCGGATGGCGCGATCCTGCTCCCCTTGGCGAATGAAAACTTCAATGTCCCGGTGATGGCGATCACCGAAGATGAGGGCGAAACCTGGACCTACTCGGAACCGGTCCCCTATGCCGGAATCATCCAACCGACAGTGGTGGAATGGGAGGATGGAAGTTTGAGCGCCTTTTTTCGAAGCGGCGACGATAACCCGCAGATCCCCCGGAGCAATTCCTCCGATGGAGGGATGACCTGGTCTCCGATCGAACGAACCGACCTGGTCCATCCGGGCTCGGGGTTCGAAGCGATCCGACTCGAAAATGGGCATCTCGCGGTGGTTTACAACGACAAAGCGGAACGTCCTCGCGACCGCCTAGCCATCTCCATTTCGGACGACCGTGGCAAAACCTGGAAGTGGAAGCGTGAGATCGAAAACATCCCCGGGGGTCGATTTGATTATCCCTCGGTGATTCAGGCTCGCGATGGGTCTCTTCATGTGACCTTCTCGTATAACTTGGAAACGGTGAAACATGTTCATTTCAATGAAGAATGGGTGAAGGAGGTTTCGGACTAGGTAAGATCTCCAAAAAAATATCGCTCGAATTAAAAAAAGATCGTCATCCCCTCTCACCTAAATCGTTTTGGTTTCTAAGAAGTGTGGCTTTGGACAATCATTTTTCAGAGGGAGGGTTTGGCAGTGAAATCATCATTCGTTTCCCTAACATCGTTTTGCTTCCTGTTTGTTGTGGTCTTTAGTTTTTCTAACTCATCTTCAGCGGCGATATTGGTTTTGCAGGATGGACTTGAGGGATATAACGGTACCGAAGACGCGACCATCTACGATTTAACTGTGGATTTCTCCAACGGCGCCAGTCCGGATATGACCTCGGGACGAACCGGCAACAACTCGCCCAATCCAAGTGGGGGGTCTCTTCATCGGATCGCGATTCGATTCGATCTCTCTCCGGTCCCGACCGATGTCACCATTCTGGGTGTGACACTTGAGATCCGCCTTCAAAGGATTCCCCCATCCGCTCCAAACGATGTCGCGTTTTCTCTCCATCCCATTGTAGCCGATTGGAACGAAGGCAGTGTGAATGGCGGGATGGAGGGCGCTGCGGCAAACCCAGGGGACATCACTTGGAGTTCGAACCTTTTTATAACCGAGACTTGGACAACTCCCGGAGGGGATTTCGGCTCACCCAGCGCGACGATCACCGCAAGCAACACGAATGGGTTTCAATCCTGGTCGAGCCCCCAGCTCACTCAGGATGTCATCGATTGGGTGGCCCAACCCCAAAACAACTTTGGATGGATGCTCATCGGTGATGAATCGGGACCGATCCGGACGACAAGAGGGTTCAACTCAAGCGAGGCCAATTTCGCCGCGAACCGTCCGCGACTGATCATCGTCCATGACGGTGTCGGCGCCTCGGTCGACAATTGGGAACTCTACGACCGCTAACAACCCGTGGCCGTAGCCCGCAAGGTTGAAACCGGGCTGCGATCAAGGTGACTGATAGAGGAGCGTGTCTTCACAATCGCGCCATTGGGTAACCCCACCCTTAACCGCCTTCTGGGCCAGGTTTTCCAGGTAGTACAATGTGGGTTCCACAATGTGCTGGTTGTTGAGAAAAGGTTCAGTGTATTTAATGGCTCCGAATAGGGCGTCGTCGACATGGTTCTTCTGGCCGACATGGTTGTTCCAGTCGACCCCCTCGGTGAGGAACCCATAGGGGCCGTAGTGGTGATTGGCCATGGCGCGAAGAATGGTTAGGCCATCCAATTCATACGCCCTCGCTTCTTCCGGTGAGGAATCTCTGATGTCGTTCGCCGCCTCAAAGTAGG
>JAJDBZ010000348.1 GCA_029261095.1 Candidatus Omnitrophota bacterium
AACTCGCGTTTATTCTTTCTATCATACAACATAACCATAGCGTCTCGATTCCACCATGTGGGTGAGCCATGAATCCAATCTCAACCGTGTCTGTTCCTTCTCTGATATGTGGGTTTCCCAAATTTCCATACTCAATCTGGTCGGTTACATGGAAGGATTGGGAGGATTCCTCAACCGCGGGGTAGGCCGCATGAAATGAGATCACTGAGAGAGCAATAACCATCGCTGTTTGAATCGTCCATGTTAATCCTGAATGCCTCTGCATCATGGCTATTCCTTTCAACCTCGGAGTTGCCTTCCATTACGCTTGAACAGTCCAATACCGTAAACATGTGCTGCCTCACGATGAACTGTGGCGTGGAGATCGGCGGTCAATGTCGGCGTTTTCGCGTAGCCTCCAGAGAGTAGGAGGGTTAATGGAATTCCAGTACGTTTCAAAGTCTCCAGTACAAACCGGTCGCGGCGGCGTAGGCCCTCACGGGTAAGATTGATTCTGCCGAACCGATCGCCTTCGACCACATCGACTCCGGCAAGATAGAAGATCAAATCAGGGTTTGATTTTTCAAGAACTTCGGGAAGATGTTTTTTGAGTTCCAGAAGATATCGATCATCGCCTACATTATCGGGCAACCCGACATCGCGGTCGGATTTAGATTTCCGAATAGGATAGTTCCGTTCACCATGAACCGAGAACGTGTAGACAGTTGGATCGTCTTCAAAAATAGAGGCCGTTCCATTCCCTTGGTGGACATCGAGGTCCACGACCAGAGCCCTATCAATTCTCCCCGATTTCTGAAGGCGGCGAATCGAAACGGCGATGTCATTCAGAACGCAATATCCCTCGCCTCGATCGGAGAAAGCATGATGAGTTCCACCGGCTAAGTTTGCGGCAATGCCTTCGTCCAAGGCCTTCTCGGTCGCCAGGATCGTCCCGCTGACCGCAGTCCTCGAACGCATGACCAATACCTGCGACCAAGGGAGTCCCATCCGACGCTGCTCTAGGTCTGAAAGTTTGCCCTGACGTAATTTGTTCAGGTATTCCGGAGTGTGGACGAGTTTGAGGTCATCCCAACTTGCCTCATATGGAACCTGGACGTCGTCTGGCCGAATGTACTCTTCCTCCAAAAGTATTCGATGGAGTTCTGGAAATTTTTCCATAGGAAAGGGGTGACGTTCCGGTAGGGGGATACTGTAGACGGGACTAAAGGAAACTTTCATTCGATCAGGGTGATCTTTCAGGGATTCAGACGTTGGATGTCCCAACCACCTTCCTGATTTTGCGAGAAAAGTAATCGATCGTGATAACGGCTCATTCGCTCTTGCCAGAACTCAACACTTGTTGGGACCACGCGGTATCCTCCCCAGAATGGAGGGAGGGGTACCGGGTCGACACCTTCGAATCGCTTCTCGGTTTCGATGTAGATCCTGTCCATTTCCTCTCGGCTTCCCACCGACCGACTTTGTGCGGAGGCCCAGGCTGCGATCTGACTCCCTCGTGGCCGAGTGGCGAAGTATTCATAGGACTTTTTCGTGTCAGTCTTTTCTACTTTTCCTTGGATACGAACTTGGCGACCTAGTTCTCGCCAGTAGAACAAGAGGGCCACATGGGGATTGGATTCAATTTCCCTTCCCTTTCGGCTTTCGTAATTGGTAAAGAAAAGAAACCCCTGTTCGCCAAACTCTTTGAGCAGAACGACGCGGGCAGAAGGCTGACTCTCTTTCGAAACGGTGGTCAGTGTCATTGCGGTGGGTTGAAAGATTTCGGCTCGCTCCATCTCTTCATACCACTTCTGAAAAAGCGGGAGGGGACCCTCGGTCAAATCCATTTCCAATAGAGGAGATTCTCGTAGAGAGATTCGGAAATTCGAAAGGTCGGAGGAGGTAGTTGTCATAGGATAAATCAGTTTACAAGGGAACTCAGGGTTGATTTCCTTGAAGGATTTTAATTACTTCGTCTTGCTGATGGTCAACCGCCCATTCCAATGGAGTCCAATCTCGATAATCTTTGGCCTCGGTGTCTGCGCCTCGCTGGAGGAGATACCGGACTGCATCGACAAACCCACGACGGGCGGCTGTATGCAGAGGTGTCCGTTGGGCGGAAGACCGACAGTTGACCAAGTCAGGTTCACCTTCGATCAGCTCTTTCAGGCGATCAAAATCTTCATATTTGAGCGCTTTAAAAACCGCGCTGATTTTCTCGCGTTCCACTTTTCAGCCTTAATACCTAAGCCATCCCTCCACATGCATTCCAGGTTCAACTCCTGGAATCTGGAGCGCTGTCCGGGAGAAAACATAACCGGTCCCGGTAAAAAATCCTGGATCGCTATCACCGATCGCTCCAGAAACTCCTGTATCGCCATCAAGCGAAACTACGCGTCCCAGTGTTTGGTTTGGCGAGACATCTTCCAAGAACCAGCGTGCTTCATACTCCCAAACATTACCATTCCTCACATAAACATAAACAGCGCCACACCCAGATTCCGGATCACTCGTTCCATCCGCGCCCACGAGGATTGTGTCCCCTCGTATCGCCACCGACACCCCGAACTGGTCCCCCCCCATGCTATTCGGGGGCATCAGTTTTTGAGTTTCATTCCACCCGGTGGCGCTTTCTACGAAAACATACGCGGCCCCCGAGGAGGTTCCGAATGTGTCGGAAGCCGGAGAGCCGACTACCGCAGTCCCGCCATCGACCGCAGCCCCTTTCCCGAACTCATCACCAAATTGACCATCGGAGGGTTCGAGTTTGGCAACCTCGTTCCAATCGGTGGCGGATCGGACAAAAACAAAGGCTTTGCCCGCATTTGTGGCTCCCCCCGGTGCGCCTGCGATCAGATGATCCGCGTTGAGGTCGATCGCCCAACCGAATAGGGCATTGGTGATCGGTTGGGAGGGATTGATCTTCTTTTCCTCAGACCACTGTGTTGCACTCCGGACAAAAACATACACCGAGCCTGAACGGTTAAAAAAATCGTCGTGGAATCTAGAACTGACCGCGACACGGTCGCCGCTGATGGATACTGGCTCGCCAAACTTGTCGTCGAGTATATGATCGCTGGGAACGATCTTTTGTTGCTCGAACCACGCGCCACCGGTTGTATGAAAAATATAGGCCGACCCTGAATTATGGCCTGCGGGACTGTCTTCGGCCGCTCCGACAATGGCGTAATCCCCATCCACATCGACGCTCGTACCAAAGACATCGTCCGGTTCACCATCCGAGGCGGTCAGTTTTTGTTCCTGGGACCAGGTGACCCCGCTCCTTCTGAATAGATAAACCGCGCCGGTGCGATTCTCATCTCCGAGAGAGCCAAAGGCGGCCAAGTCTCCCGCTACCGAGGCTGACCATCCGAGCAAGTCTCCGCTTTCAATATCATCGGCTGTGACTTCCTGTTGTTCCTCAAAGTAGAGCTGCTGACCCACTGAGGGGCTCGAAAGGATAGGAATCGATACTAGGACGAGCATTAAGAGAAATCTCAGACTGACCTTCATTACCACCCTCCTTCAAGTGATCGGTTGCAGTTTCCCATCTGTTAAGATGTGCAATCCCCTTATTTATACCACAAAGATCCCGGTATTGCCCAACCCCTCAGGTTTCTTTCAGTTTTCGGGAGATTCGAGTAACTTCATCCTTGGTCGGCCGTTTTACAACGTCGTCCCCCAAGAGGACTCTTGTCGCTCTGGTGCGGGAAAACCGAACATTGAATCCGACTACAAAGAATTGGAGATTTTAACCATGTATCGATCCACCAAGTTGAATGTTATCGCGGCTCTTCTGACCCTGGTACTCTATTCCGGACATACCGTGGCCAACCAGGCAGCGTCTTCCGCCGAAGAAACAAAGCCACTCGCAGCCGGGAGTCAAGCGCCCGAGGGAAGTTTCTTAGATGCCGAGGGAAAAGAGGTCCCCTTGAAGGAATTACACAGCGAACATCCAACTGTACTGGTATACTACCGTGGGGACTGGTGCCGCTACTGCAATCAGCATCTACGAAACCTCAAAAACATAGAGGACGAACTGGTCGATCTCGATTACAACTTGATCGCGATCAGTGCGGATAAACCAGAGATCCTGGTCCGGACTCAGGAAAAAGAGGATCTCCCATACCGGATCTTATCCGATTCGACCATGGATATGGCGAAGAGTTTTGGAATTGCATTCAAAGTCAGCGATGAAACTATCGAGAAATACAAGGGATACGATATCGACCTCGAAGGAGCCTCCGGACACGATCACCACCTTCTCCCGGTTCCCTCGGTATTTCTGATTGACAAAATGGGAACGATCCTCTG
>JAJDBZ010000349.1 GCA_029261095.1 Candidatus Omnitrophota bacterium
CCCGAGATCGTCAATACGGATTTCGGGGGCTTCCTGAAGTTCACCAAACCAGCCCTTGAAGGAACAGACGATTGGAGCCATTGGGAGCATACCCCGGACAACAACCCACTCTCTTCCGACATCAATACCAAACCCCCATTCATGACTCAGTTTCTCGGAAGCCCTTACTACATTGCCATGCCGGCCATTACCACCGCCGCCGGCGGACGGACTTTCTTAGCAATGGGACATATAGCCCACCATGAACGTGAGGAAGAATGGCTCAACACATTGGTGGCACGTAACGGATACAACGGACTGGAACTGTGGAGAAAGAAGCTACCCGATGGATACATGGTTCATCGATCGGCATTTATCGCGACCGATGATATTTTCTACATGATCGACCCGAACGGGAATGGAGTGCTGAAACTGGACCCTGAAACAGGTGACGAGATCGGTCGCATCCGCGTACGGGGAGAACGTGGGGATTGGAAGTGGATTGCTCTACAGGATGGTGTCATCTATGGATTGGTGGGAAGCGAAGAAGATCCTTCAGAAACCACGATTGTCCGTAGCGACCTGTCTCACTGGAGTTGGGAAGAATTGAGCCGTGGATATTACGAAGAGAAAGTCCCCTGGGGGTTTGGCGAAACACTGGTCGCCTACGACCTCGATCAAAAAGAGGTTCGGTGGAAATATGAGACAGATAACCAAATCGACTCACGTGCCATCGCCATCGGAGGCGGGAAGGTCTTTTATTACGGACCCGACCTCCATATCGGAGCTCTCGATGCGGGTTCGGGTTTAAAACTCTGGACGAAAGACGATCCTGAAATCACACAATTGATCGAAGAGAAAGGACGCGGGCTCTCTTCCACCCCGGGGTTTCGATCTTCTTGCTATCTGGTCTATAGCCCCGATGCCCTCTTCTTTCAGGCTCAAACCCGAATGAACGTCGTGGCGATCTCACCCCAAGATGGAAGCCTGATGTGGCGTAGGAAGAAAATAACCAATAATCCCAATACCCTCTATATCGATGGCCAACTGTATGTGGGAATCGGAGAAGAAGGTGAAACGCTGAATGTCAATCCACTGACTGGCGAAACGATTAAAGAAATGGGATTTGGGAAACGATCCTGCGCCCGTCTCACCGGAACACCCTACCAGATGTTCTGTCGGGCTCAGCCTGAAGGAAGTGTTTTTTACGATCGGAAAGCAGATAAGGTTCGATACAATGGCGCGTTCCGCCCCGCCTGCAACGATGGCGTGATCGGAGCCAATGGTATGTTGTATATCGGCCCATGGTTGTGCGATTGCAACTTAAGTCTGATGGGGAGCGCGGCATTGGTCTCGGCGGGCGACTTTGATTTTTCAATTTCTCCGGATGGGCGATTGACTAAAGGTCCGGCCTACGATGAATCCATCCCGACCGCCCAGAACGATCCTTCGGATTGGTCACAGTACAGAGGCAACACCCAACGCTCCGGCGGCACGCCTGTCTGGCTTCAAGGGAGTGTTGACCTGCTATGGCGAAACGACCCGGAATTCGAGTTCAACCCCACCGCTCCGGTCTCCTCAAATGGATTATTCTTTTACGCGGGAGACGATGGAAAAGTACGATGTATCAACGCCTTCACGGGCGAAGTCGAATGGATCTACCGAACAGCGGGTCCTATCAAAGCCGCTCCCTCGGTCTGGAACGGGCGAGTCTATGTCGGGTCGGGGGATGGGTTCGCGTATTGCCTCTCATCGAAGACAGGCGAGTTAGTTTGGAAATTCAAAGCCGCACCGGTTTCAAGACGGATGATGGTCTACGACGATCTTTCTTCGACCTGGCCGGTCAACACCGGAATTCTCATACATGAAGGAACCGCGTATTTTGGATCTGGAATCATCGATTACGATGGAACTTATGTGTACGCTCTCGACGCTACCTCCGGGGAAGCAAAATGGGTCAACGACGATTCCGGCCACTTGAACGCCGACTCCCGCAAAGGGGTATCGGCGCAGGGGTTCCTCACCGTCACTGACGGAAAACTCTGGATGGCGGGAGGAAACATCATCTCCCCCGCAGTCTACGACTTGGAATCGGGTGAATATCAGGGAATGGAACCCGGAAACGGAACCGCCGACACCAACCGTGGGGAAGAAATCGGTGTTTACCAGAACCGTCACATTATCCAAGGTGGCAGGCTCCAGTACTCGGCTGCCAAGAATGTGGTCAACCCAGGTTACTTTGTCGCGTACGGATTGGGTGGTGAAAAAGCGCATGGACCCGAGCGCCGACTCAATGAGGGAAAAATACCCCCCGTTTGGGATGACTCGGGAATGTATCTCACAAACGGGATCAACCTCCCACCGACCTATTGGGCTCATAGCGATCTGAAGAGATACTTGGAGTCCGGACGACGGGGAGATGTCCCCATTCCCAAATGGACTGCTACCGAACTCAACAACTACGATACGGTTTCTCTCGCACTTGCAGGTGACAGTCTGGTCACTGTGAATGAGAGCCCGACCCCGCGCTCTCTTGTCAGCACGTGGTCCCTATTAGGAATCGATCCGGAAAACGGAAGAGTCCAATGGAAGACATGGCTCGAGGAACCCGCAGTCCCGGGGGGCCTTTTGGTCGACCGGGAAGGACGAGTTGTGGTGGTCCATGAAGGTGGCGGTCTCTCCTGTTTTGGAGGAGACCGGGTCATGAAATCGTACATCAACTACCTGGTCAAACAAATTGATGAAAGCCCCGGAGGGAAAGACCGAGTGAGTCAGCTGCTCAACGATTCACTTCGGAGGATTCATACTGAGGGGGCTAGAGACCTGATCGTTGAGATGATGAAATCGAATGGGATCGTAGTGGGGAAGACTGCTAAAGAAAATGGGTCCATCATCGAATGGAAACTCTCGGGGCCACTCCCCTTTGATGATAAACTCCGTTTCGATGAATCCTTTATTGATCCGACCAACCCAGATACATCCAGTCCAGTCCAGGTTGGAGAGACAGAGTTCGAATGGCGAAATTATCTGACCATTGATAAAGAAGGAGCAGTGGATCTGGCCAGAATATATGGTCGACTCGAATACTCCGCAGTATTGGCCTACGCCGAATTCGATCTCAAGGAAGAGCGTGACCTTTCTTTATTTGTGGGAAGTAACGATGGGTTCCTCCTTTGGTTCAACGGTGAAGAAGCGGGTCGTTTCGAAAGTGGAAGATCCTTTGCACCCGATGAAGACCGTCTGCATGTGAAGGGAAAGAAGGGAAAGAACAAAGTTCTGATTAAAGTTACTAACCTGGGATCTAATTGGGGTTTCAGTGTACGCTTAGTGGACCGCGAGGAGAAACCCATCAGCCTCGTGAGCGCGGATTAGGGCAAAAAGAATGACGAATCGCATTTGCTACTTCGGCTTGACAATTGCACTGACTGCGCTTTTTCCAATGGGACCCGCATTGGCGTGCGAGTATCTGACTGTTCGCGATGCTGCTTTCCAAGAACCGCGCGATATCCATCGCCTTGTCCTGCTCATCCGATCCACCGACAAGGGAATCCACGAAATGGAATCCAACATCCGAGAATGGATTGAAGGTTATGGGCAAACCCTCAATCTCGAGTTTCTCACCCTCGATGTCGAGGATACAGAGATCGATTGGTCGGAGTATGGTATTCCCGGTCCACCCCCTTCGACTCCAGCGACAGTTTTGGTGGGAACCAACCAACGGACAAGGAAGAATTTTTTCATTCGCCATTGGGATCCCACCCCCAAGATGGATGAACTGGATGCAATAGTCCAATCACAATTCCGGGATCAGATCGATGATTCCCTTCTCAAAGAGGTGGGAGTCATCGTTCACTCGCCTGGCAATGAGGGAGGAAGTGAGGAGATCGCGGAAATCTTGGCCGGTATTGAGAAGGATTGGGATGAAAAGGAGAAAGCGGGGATCTCGCTCCTGACATTGGACCGCGCTAATGAAGAAGAAAAATTGGTTGTCTCATTCTTGGGAATTCCGAAAAAAGGGCCAGACTGGGTCTGCATCCTGTTCGGACGCGGAAAAGCGATGGATCCTTGGATTGGAGAAAACATCAATGAAGGAGAACTGAACGGGCAGTTGGAGACTCTGATCGGAGAGTGCAGTTGCTTGCAAACAGCGGGCGCACTTGGAGTCGATCTTCCAATGGTTTGGACCGATGAGATGGACTCCCGAATGATTCCGCTCCGCGAACCGATTGAAGAAGAGGAGGAGACCGCGCTTGCGGGTATTCGGGATTCCGGTATGTTCGGGACACCCATTATCTTGGTGTTGGGCTTCTTATGTGGCATCTTAATTCTCGGAACAGGACTCGTGCTGGTCCGATCTCGACGTCAATCAGCCCCTCTAGTATCTTGAGTTGGCCGATGATTTACTAAGTAAAGGATCGCATGACCGATTCGCTCATTGGCAATACTCTGTATTTTCTGAACCGATGGATCAATCACCGACTCAATCATTGAATAAATAAGATCAGAATGAATTCTTCAAAGAAACTTTTAGGTATATCTGTTCTATTGATGGTCCTTTGTGTAGGACTGCTTCTGACCGGGCCGGAGAAACAAGGTTCTCAAGATGAGGAATCAGTCTCTTCCGAGGGACTTCTCTTCTATTGCGCGGCCGGGATGAAAGAACCGGTTCAGGCGATCGCCATGGATTATGAGGCGGAATACGGAGTCCCTGTGGAAATTCAGTTTGGAGGGTCGGGGACACTCCTTTCCAATATCAAAGTCTCCAACCATGGAGATCTTTATTTGGCGGCCGACGAGTCCTATTTGGAGATCGCGAAAAACGAAGGACTCGTCAAAGAAATCATTCCGCTTGCGGAGATGGTTCCGGTGATCGCGGTGCTGAAGGGAAATCCAAAGAACATCGAGAGCATTACGGACCTTTTGAGGGATGATGTCTCGTTCGGACTCGCGAATCCAGAGGCCGCAGCAGTCGGAAAAGAAACCCGACGACTCCTCGATTCGGCGGGTCAATGGACGGCAGTCGAAATGAAAGCAAAGGTTTTTAAGCCGACGGTGATGGACCTTGCGAATGATGTCAAACTCGGCACGATCGACGCGGCGATCTTATGGGATGCGGTGGTTGGCCAGTACGAAGAGATGGAAAGCGTACTAGTTCCCGAACTCGAAGGTGGTGGCACACTCATTTCAGTCGGGGTGATGACCGCATCCGAGAAACCGACTTCGGCCCTCCGATTTGCAAGGTACTTGAGTGCACAGGATAGAGGCCTTGCGGAGTTTGCCAAATCTGGCTTTCGACCTGCCGAGGGAGACCTGTGGACCGAGAATCCACAAGTGGTTCTCTTCAGCGGCGGGGTAAACCGATTGGCAATCGAAAAAACACTTGATGAATTCGAGCAACGCGAGGGGGTCGATTTGGTTCGATCATACAATGGGTGCGGAATCCTTGTTGCCCAGATGAAAACCGGAGAGGTGCCTGACGCCTATTTCGCGTGTGACGTCTCATTCATGCGGAATGTCCCGGATATCTTCCCTGAATCTGTGGTTATATCGGAAACTCCGATGGTTATTATCGTTCCGAAAGGCAACCCTATGGGAATCCACAGCCTCGTTGGCCTCGCGCAAGAAAGATTGAAAATTGGAATAGCCAATGCGGAGCAAAGCGCATTGGGGAAACTGACCTCGGACCTGCTCCAGGAAGAAGGTCTGTTAGACGCGGTCATGAAGAATGTGGTGACTCAAACACCCACCGCAGACCTTCTTGTTAACCAAATGCAGACTGGTTCTTTGGATGCGGCCATTGTCTATAAGGCAAACACTCCTTATGTGAGGGACAAACTCGAGATCATACCCATCGATAGCCCTAGCGCTACGGCTATCCAACCCTATGGAATTGCCAACCAATCGGAAAACAAACAAATCATGCGGCGATTATTGGATACTCTCAGTGATGAACATTCTAAAAACCAATTCGAGCAAGTCGGCTTCGATTGGAAGTCCCCCAAACAAGGGTCATGAACCCCACCGATAACTCGAACCGCCGAGCGTCTCTACCTGGAGCAAAATCGGATACCCCATTTTTGGCTTGTCTCTTCGTCATTAGTGGATTCTATGTCCTGATGATTGTGGCGATGGTCGCGGCCGATGCCGCGTTTACAACTCCGGGACAGTTCCTGAATGCGCTTAACACCAAAGAAATCCGCTTCGCGATTAAGCTGAGTTTGATCACTTGCACTCTAACGACTGTCCTCTCCCTATGGGTCTCCGTTCCGCTGGGATACTTAATGTCGCGTCACGAGTTTAGAGGGAAACGAATTGTCGATGCCATACTGGACATCCCGATTGTCCTTCCGCCGCTTGTGATTGGCCTGAGTCTCCTCATTCTTTTTCAACTGGCTCCTTTCAAGTTTTTTGAAGACCATGTTTTTCAAGTCACCTATGCGATTCCCAGTATTGTCCTCGCCCAGTTCATGGTCGCGTGTGCTTTCGCAGTCCGGACCATGCGTTCAACATTCGATCAAATTAGCCCAAGACAGGAA
>JAJDBZ010000350.1 GCA_029261095.1 Candidatus Omnitrophota bacterium
TTTGTCGCGTCCTCGTCGGGTTGTTTTCCGGTAATGAGAAGCAGGAGGTTGCCGGCATGATTCAGAGTTGGGTCAGGGGGGACCGGGTTGCGGCGTTCCAAATGCGCTTGTCGAACTCCCAAGATGACCGGGATTTTCGCGGTCAGACGGATCGCCTTTCGGACATTCGCACCATGCGAGTTGTCATTAACTTCGTCGTCCCATCCCGCGCAAGCGGAGACTCCGGAGCGGAGGACATCCATCGGGTGCATGGTGTTCGGCAGGGATCGGATGAGATCGATGATCGGTTTCTCAAGAATACGGTGGGTGTTGAGTTCCTTCTTAAATGCGGAGAGTTCCACTTTGTTGGGAAGTCGACCCTCGATGAGGAGATGGGCGGTCTCCTCGAACTCGGCTTCGAGTGCGAGGACCGATGTGTCATAACCGCGGTAGATCAATTTATCAACATCAGCCCGGACTTTGCAGATCGCGCTCTCTCCGGCGGTGACTCCCTCGAGCCCGGGTTTGTAAGTGGGTGTTTCCGACATGGTGCTGGTCTCCTTTGTGAATCCGGGGAATTGAAACATGGACTGCAGAAGAATTGAATCATGGAGAGAAAAGTAATTGCAGCGAGTTTCGATGGATTTGTTGACAGTTCGGAACCGTGGCCGATAATCTCACGAATCGCTTATATTGGTTTGGGAGGTCATCAATGAGTCCAATGGGTTTGAGAGTCTGTCGGTATCTCCCATCGATTGTCTTGTTAATGGTCTTTCTCTTTTCTTCGTTCCACATCCATTTTGGGAATCTTACCCCCTGGAAAGGAGGAAGTTTTGGAATGTTTTCAACCATCGACTCTTTCGAAAGCCGTTTCCTCAAGTTCTATTTGATCGACAAAGAAGAAAGGGAGCATCCCATTCCCAGCCCGGATCGTTTCTATCGATTGGTCCGATCCATTCGCGCGAACCCCGACCAGGAAAAGCTTTCAGATCTGGCCCTTAAGCTTTTGAAGGTCTCTCCTCAGTCACTCAGAGACGATCTCGAAGGAGACATAGGCCAGGATCATCGATCGATCAGGGTCGAAGTCTGGAGATACGTTATTGACCGTGAAAACAACCAGCTGAAGGCTGTCAAATGGATGGAAGAGACCAAATCGGAGCCTGCGCGATGACCCTTGTGAATCGAGTTCGCTCTTCGGGTGGGATGCTCATAGCATCGTTGGGCCGGATGGACACCGCGAATCTGGTCGGTTTGCTCACCCTCTTCGCCTTTGTCTTCCATGGGGGGAAGCATTGGTACTTCGATGTTCCGGCTCAGATCCTTCTTCTTTGCTCGTTGGTCTATGCGCCTCTGCGCACGAAACCCATTTTTTGGTTACTCATCGTCTCGTTGTTGGCTTCTTACTGGAGCAGAAACTGGGTGAACGCGGACACCCACAAATATTTGATGACCTATATGAGTTTGGTTCTGTTCCTGGTTTACCTCGCTCCGGAGAAATATCGAGACGGGTTGCTCGCCGGGAACGGACAATTGATCATCGGGTTGGTCTTTTTGATCGCGACCGCGACAAAAGCCTTCTCCTCCGATTTCCTCGATGGAACTTTTTTTCAATATGAGATGCTCTTTGACCACCGACTTTCGGGGTTCACCACATTGGCGACTGGAATTGACCTGGAGGCCCTCCAAAACCTGAGAGGGATGGAAAAGCTGATGAAGGAGGGGTACTCGCTCTCGAACGATGTCTTGGCGATCGACCTTCCTCAATCCTTGATCCTGATCTTCCTTTGTCATTTTCTGGTTTGGTGGACACTCATACTGGAGGGACTCATCGGAATCCTCTTTTTGCCATGGGGGGAGAACAGGAAACTGTTTGCTCTCAGGAACGCCCTTTTCATCACTTTTGTTGCGACCACCTACCCTGTTGCGCTAGTCCGTGGTTTCGCATGGACCATCATCGCATTGGGAATCGCGCAGGTTCCGAAAGATCATCCGAGACTCCGTGCAGTCTACCTCTTTCTTTTCCTTGTCTTCATTCCCTTGTGCGAAGTTCCGTGGGTATCCACGGTTTACAAAATTCTTGGATGGTAACTACAATCCAAGGTTGACGGATTCTCCCTTCCCCGCTATACACGCCTGACATGTCTGCATCCACTCCCAAAAACCCAACCTACGAATCATGGCGTTGGAAGATTTTTGCGATCACCTGGTTGGGATACGCCGGTTTTTATCTGACTCGTAAATCATTCTCAGTTGCAAAAATCGGATTGGCGGATGAGTTCGGATTTACCAATACCCAGTTGGGTTATTTCGACAACGCTTATCTCTGGGCCTATATGGTGGGTCAATTCTTATGGGGAATCTCAGGTGATCGTTTTGGCCCGAGGAAAATCGTCCTCGCGGGTATGTTCTGTTCTTGCCTGGTCGGCATCTTTTCCGGATTGACCTCCGCTATTCTGGTGTTTGCAGTTTTTGGTGTGGCACAAGGCCTTTGCCAATCGACGGGGTGGCCCAACCTGGTGAAGACCATGAGTTCGTGGTTTTCTCAGAGAGAGCGAGGGGTCATCATGGGTTGGTGGTGCACCAACTACGCAATCGGCGGGTTGGTCGCCTCTCCTTTTGCGGGTTGGGCCGCGGAAAGCATGGGAAGTTGGCGGTGGGCTTTCTTTGCACCCGCGGGTGCGCTCTTCACCATCGCGATCCTCTTTTATGTTTTCCAACGAAACAAGCCTGAAGATGTTGGTCTCCCCCCTATCGAAGAATATCATGAAGAACCACCTCCAGTTTTAGAGGAGGGAGAATCACCGGTCGAAGAACCCGAGGGGTCATGGAAAGTCATTGGCGAGGTGCTTTCACATCCGACGGTTTGGATGATGGCAATCGTTTATTTCTGTCTGAAACCGACCCGATATGCGATCCTTTTTTGGGGACCAAAATATGTGAACGAGGCGTCAGGTTCGGGGATGGCGGAATCGGCTCTAGTCAGCGCAATGTTCGAACTCGCGGGGCCGCTGGGGATACTGTTTGCCGGGTTTGCTTCGGACAAGATCTTCAGGGCCCGTCGAATGCCGATCGCAGTCATCATGTTGGGGCTCCTTGCGGTCGTGTTGTTTTTCTTCAACGACCTGGCTATCAGAGGGCAATCGACGATTGGAATCCTCCTGTTTCTGATTGGGTTCCTTCTTTATGGTCCAGACTCCTTGCTGAGTGGTACGGGGGCGATGGATTTTGGAACGAGAAAAGGTGCGGCAACGGCGGCAGGTTTCATTAACGGTTTCGGGTCCCTGGGAGCAGCGATCGGCGGCGGCATGGCGGGTTGGATTTCGGATCAATATGGTTGGGACGCCCTGTTCAACGGTTTCGCGGGGATGACGATCCTTGCGGCGGTTTTGCTTGCACCTTTCTGGAATGCCACTCCGGCAACCAGCAGGGCGAATAAGAAGAACAAGTCCTAGAACGAGTCCGCCTTCCTAAACACTTGTTCTTGTCAATTCGGGAAATTACCATACCATAGAGAAGGTTTTTGATCTCTATGGAGACGATTTCTTTGATGCGATCCCTTTCTCTTTCGCTTGTCCTCTTTCTCGCCTGGAGCATTCCTGCCTCAGCCGCGACTGTCACTGTGGGGAAAGGTCAGGGGTTTGATTTCACCACTCTCACTCAAGCCGTGATTGCCTCATCACCTTTCGATAATGTTGTCATCTCCGATGGAGTCTATGACACCATCGGAGGTGAGGTTTTTCCGATTAACATCGAAAAGAATCTTTTCATCATCGGTTCTTCGTCAGCAGAGGTCATCATCAATGCGACGGGCTCGGGTCAAGGAGTTCTACACATCGAGACCCCGCAATTTTTCGCGGTATCCGGTATAACCATTAGGGGGG
>JAJDBZ010000036.1 GCA_029261095.1 Candidatus Omnitrophota bacterium
ACTTTCGGTTGTCTCGCGGAAGCCGAGGCAAAGATTCACGGGACCACTCCCGACAAAATTCATTTCCATGAAGTCGGCGCGGTGGATGCCATCCTCGATATTGTCGGAACTCATTTGGGTTTCTATGAACTCGGAGCCGAAGCGATCTCTTGTTCTCCGATTCCTCTCTCCCGAGGTCAAGCGAAGATGGCGCACGGAGTCATGCCCCTCCCCGCGCCGGCGACCGTGGAGATTCTAAAAGGGGTTCCGACCCGCCCCATCGATGTCCCTTTCGAATCGGTCACCCCCACCGGGGCTGCCTTGGCGGTGACCCTGGCCGAATCGTTTGGAGATTGGCCAACTCTGGAGATCGAAAGATCGGGCTGGGGGGCGGCGACTCATGAAGGTGGAGAACTCCCCAACCTCCTGCGGTTGGTCCAAGGGGTCTCCCAGGAATCGACAAAGCAGGATCGAGTGTGGGTTCTCGAATGTGAAGTCGATGATATGAACCCCGAGTTCCTGGAACCCCTATGGAATGACGCTTTCGAATACGGCGCGCTCGATCTTTATCTCACCCCGGTTCAAATGAAGAAAGGTCGACAAGGAACCCTCATCACTCTCCTCGCCCCCGAAACCCATCGAACACAGTGTGAACGCATCCTACTGGAAAAGACCTCAACCTTCGGGGTGCGACGCTCTCTCTGCGAACGCACCATTCTCGAAAGAGAAATCCAGGATGTCGAAACCGAGTACGGAACGATTCCTGTTAAGGTCGCAAAAGGTCTCCCAGGCAAGTTCGCACCAGAAGCATCGGCGGTAAAGAAAGCCGCCAAAGCAGCCGGAGTCCCCATGTCGGTGGTGTATGCGGCCGCGGTCTCGGCTTGGGCTCAAAAAGAATCTTCCAGGTAACCTCTTCCAGAGAACAACTCTCTCGAAATGTTGTGACTGTCCCGGTCCATCATGGCTACACTCTTGTCAGCGGTTAGTGGACATTGAGTCACGGAAAAGTGTGTAAGGCGGATTAGCGATAGCGTCATCCGCCAAGTCACTCGAACGATTTCTGATTGGAGCGAATTGCTCAGCCCTGGTGGGTTACGGACTCCGTCCTAATCCACCCTACAACTGCGGGAGCTCCCGACGAAATGTCAGAGGAGGCACGCCATGAACTTCGGAGGACACCTTCTGACCGGTTGGGCGCTTGCACAATGCCGGGATTTCAACAGGACCGAGCAGCGTGTCATCACCTTGATGGCGATCGCCCCCGATATCGATGGCCTCTCGATCCTGCTTCCCGGCACCTTCGAGGAATGGCATCGGACTTTTGGGCATAACATCTTCTTCGGATTCACCGTTCCATGGCTCAGCCTCCTGTTGGCCGCGCCCGGAAGACGGTTGCTCCTACTTGGGTTCTCTTACCTCGCCATGCTTTCGCATTTCTTATTGGATTTGTTTGTCACGGGATGGTGGGCGCTCTATCCCTTATGGCCCCTAAGCGATTGGATGATCCTGATGAGCCTCTACATCCCGGAAGAGATCATGAAATACCACATTCAAATCACACTCTTTGTTCTGCTTGTCGCTCTCACGGTATTCCTCTATCAAAGGACAGGCCGCTCCCCCTTCAGACTCATCTCCGATCGATTCGATAATTTCATGATCACCTTCATCACCTACCCTTTCCTGCATCGGTGCGCGCATTGTTCATCACGGGCGTTTTATTGCGACAAGGAAAATGGCGGTCCGTTATGCGGACGATGTGCGAGGGGTGGTGTCGGACTAAGGCATTAGCCTCTGGATAGATCTATACGGCACTGCCGTATAATCCGCAAGTCATTTCTTGGCCTCGGATGGTTGGCTTTTCGCTTCCTTCGCAAAACTCTCCGGTATTCGGTGCAGCGAAAAGAGACGCTCCCCCTCATACTCTACCATCGCCAACGGTGGAATTTTTTCCAACACCAATTCGCCGGTCTCACGCAGGTCGGCATAACGGCTGCTCAATATTGCGAAGACTTGCTGTCTCTTGAAATTGAATCCGCCAAAATGTTCATCGAATTCGTTGAGCAACTTGAAATCCGCGACGAGAATTCCATTGGGAAAGGGGGGCCAGGATTCTTTCGGATCGGGACGAACCATCGCGTTGGCTCCGGCGAGAAGAAGGATGTCTCCGGGACGCGCGTTCTCGGCGAGGACCGGATTGAGATGATGCAGGGTTACTCCGAGATACTCCAACTCGAACCCGGCGGCGTGCGCTCCCTTCGGTCCGCCGATCAATGGCGAGTAGTAAACGAGGTTGTGCGGGTAGATGCGAAGTGTAGGCAAGAGAACGAGTAACATCAGTAATCCTAACAAAGCCGATTGAATCATCCGGGAGAGTTTCTCTCCATGCCGATCCATCCCCCACTTCCACCATCGTGAGATTTCCAATGCCGCGAGGAGTGTCATCGGCCCGTATGCGGGAAGCAGAAGGCGGATGCCATCGTACTTGGGAGCCTCGGGCATCGAACTGACCAGTAGCGGAAAGAGCATCCCCAGCCAGAGAAGGAGTTCTTCGAAGTAATAATCCATGAATCGCTTTTGTGGGACTGCGACACCAAATCTAATCGCGCGAACAACCACCGGCAGCGTGACCCATAGCGGGATCGCAATCATCGTGTAGACCCAAGGATAGTGCCAGGGCGGATGGGACTCGGAGACATAGAGTGTTCCGAAATAAAGGACGGGGATGTTGGAGTGACGGGTGATGAATTCGAGATAGGCTTTAATACCCTCGGGCCAGTTCATCCAGTTCGCGGGCCAGAGGAGGAAGGCGGTGAGAAAGACTCCCGCGGAGAGAGCGGCCGCTTTCCCCCATTCGATTGCGAGTTGTTTGGTCCATGTCCCTTCCCGGTCCGAACGACTGAAGACATTCCAACCGATCCATAGGAAAAGAATCGGGAAGAGATAAAGCGATTGAAGTTTTGTCAGCAAGCCGAGGACTAGACTGGCGGAGATAACCGCCTTCCCCCATCGCCCCCTGTCCCAGAGTAGAAAACTCAGCAATGCCAATCCATAAACCGCCGCAATCAATCCATCGATGGCGAACAGCACAGCATGAAGAAAGAATCGCGGACTCCCCCAGAACAGAAGCACTCCCAGAACTGCCAGCCCACGCCCGCATCGAGGTTTCAGGAAGACATAGCAAGCCGCCGAGAAGAACGCCGCGAAGAACTCGACAATGAGACGGCAACTGGAGAGTTGCCCGATCGTGTTCCCAAAGAGCGCATTAAAAAAACCGCCGCCGATCTCGAGGAAGGGAGGATGGCGAGCGTATTCGGTCTGGTCGGGAAAATACCACTCCGGTTCGGACAGAAGTGACCGAGCCTCGGCCCCACCCCACCAGGATGCAAACCAGGCCCCCCACCGCGCCGCTTGGTCATAATAGAACCAGGAGTCCCAGTAAGGGCCGAACCCTCGACCGAGGATGACCACCGCTATAAACAGAATGAGGCCGAGAAAGGCGGCTTCGACTAGAGTCTTCTTCATATTCATAGAAATTCAATCATCGCGGATCGCGGCAACTTAGGCAACTCAAAATGGAGGATTGAGGGACTGCTTCACTTAGTCCGCTTTTTTTGGAACGCCTAGAAGTCTTCATTCCCAAGCAATCAGTCGCTACCAGATATAGTAATCGTCATTCCCGCGAAGGCGGGAATCCAGGCGGAGGTGGAAGAAGGCGAAATTTCCAAATAGATTCTGTTCTTACTGGGAGAACGAAGATGCGAAAGAAGTCGAAACCATCGTCCGGCTCGGGGTCCCAAAACGGGTCATTGGGAAAACAACCCATAGAGAAGATTGAAACCATGATCCATGTCGGAGACGGAGCTTTGCGAATTCTGGGTTTGATCGTATTAGATTCCATTTTAATCAGAATGAAATTCCTTCAGAGGGATAGGACTTCCCTCCTTTAGTCAACGATTGTAGACGCCGTTTCTTAAAAAAATTTCGTTATCTTTGTTTCGTTGACGAAGGTTTAACCCGGATGGATGATTTATAGATTGCGCCTATCCCTCGTTTCCCGCGACAAACTCCCAGAACTGGCGCGGCGAAAGGATCTTCATTTCTTGAATGGATTCCAGATTTAGGATCTCCCGGTCTCCTGTGACGAAACATTCGGTTTCTCCGTGGATCGCCTCAGACAGGATCAATATGTCATCCTGATCTTTAATCGGAATTTGAACGAGTGGCTCCTCGGAACTTGGTTCGCTACCTTCAGTAATTAAATCGAGAATCGAATCCACGAGTGTTTCATCCATTTTGAACATTTCGCTCAACACTCGGCGCGTTTCCACCAACTAGGATGGACAGACTAGGAGATCATGGTTCGAGGTGACGGCTCGGAAAACATCGCCGCACAATCCCCTGGTAGTGAATCCGCTGACGAGGACATTTGTATCGAGAAAAACCCTCAACCTCTGATCCCTGAAACAGAATCGGAGTTCATCACAGAAACGGGACGAGACCGTAAGGGTTTCAATGGAGTAATCGCAGGTATGAAAGGACCCTAAAGAAATATGAAACAAGACCGTTATTCGGACGAAACTCGATTACTCCTACCCCTCATGCCCCCGGTTGGAGACAATTAAATCTCCGCTGGACTTGGTCCCGTTGGTGGGATTGTAGGCGGGGGACAATCCGAAATAGTTCCTCGATCCAAGGTACTGCCAACCATCGCCGTAGTTGAAGTTGTAGGTGGTATCAGGGCCGAGGCTGATCATCACGTACTGGAGACCGTACTGCTTACCGTAAATGTAATTCGCGCGACTGGTGTTTCGAAATCCTGGGACAACACCCCCTGACAAGTAGGTTCCGTACTCGAAATAAGAAACATCTTTCCGGTTGCCCGTCGCCAGCCCATCATCGAACTCTCCAATAAAGGGCTCCTTACAGAGATCCCGGACATAGGCGATCGGCGAGGTCAGCAACATAAATGTGCAGATTTCGCTTGAGTTGCATCTTCCCCCACGAGAAAAAGTGAGACGCGACCGCCATTCCGTGTAAGGCGGAAACTGTGTCACTTCGCTTCCATCCACATCGGGGGGATACTGATTGAAATCGGTAAAGTAGGCCTCCTGCGCGGTCCGGTAGGTCTGGAGGCATCCTCTCGCTTTGGTTACTTTGGCACGGAGTTGAGCACTCAAGAAATTGGGAAGCGCGATTGCAATCAGAATGAGAATAATTGCGATCACAATCAGGAGTTCGATCAGGGTAAACCCCTCGTCCCGCCGTCGTGGAATCCGTAACTGCTTCATTTTTCCGCACCTCTTTAGACTATTTAACGGTTTAACCTGTCCAGGTTTTTGGAGCATACCGAATTCCTTGCCCAAACGCAAAGAATATGTTTTGTCTGACTCATTTCAGTCTAGGGACCAATTTTCCTTACTGAGTCTCTCGATCTTTGTTGCGGAATCGGTTCGTTCTTTCTAGAATCGGGGGCGAAATGGAATATGAAAACTTTACCGCTTCTTAAACCCCTCTCTTCGATCCTGGTAAAACCAACCGGTGCCGATTGCAATATCGATTGCACTTATTGCTTCTATCTGGACCGGGCGGGAGTGATCCGGCCCGGCTTCCAGGAAGATGGTCGCGGCTTCGACCGTCTCCACGGCCGTGCCATGTCAGATGAAGTCCAGGAGGAGATGATTCGCCAAATGATGAGGGATGGCGGACAACAGGTCTCCTTCGGATGGCAGGGGGGTGAACCCACTCTGATGGGGCTCGATTTTTTCAAGCGGTCCATCAGCCTTCAGAAACAGTACGGGAGAAACGGACAAAGCGTGGGGAATGGCCTTCAAACCAACGGTCTCTCCATTGATGACGATTGGTGTGATTTCCTACGGGACACCCACTGGCTGGTGGGGCTCTCGATCGATGGCCCAGCTCATGTCCATGATCATTATCGGGTGACCCGCAACGGCAAACCGACTTATGAAATGGTGAAAGAAGCCGCTGATCGAATGACCCAAAAGAAGGTCGAGTTCAACGCCCTGACCGTGGTGAACGACTATTCCGCTCAGTTCGCAAAAGAGATCTACGAGCATCACAAGAGTTTGGGGATCGAGTTCATGCAATTCATCCCATGCGTGGAAACAGACCCGTTCCAGGCAGGTCAGGCAGCCAGCTTTTCGGTCTCCTCGGAAGCCTATGGAGGATTCCTCTGCGACATATTCGATTTGTGGAAGGCGGACTTCAAACATGGCAAACCGACTACTTCGGTTCGGTATATCGACTCGGTCTTTCACACCTATGTGGGTCTTCAACCTCCCGAATGCACTTTATTGAAAGAGTGTGGGTGTTATGTGGTGGTCGAACACAATGGGGATGTGTTTGCCTGCGATTTTTTTGTGGAATCGGATTGGCAGCTGGGGAATGTCATGGAAGACAAGATGATTCATCTCCTCAATTCACCCAAACAAAAGGAATTTGGGCTCTTGAAGGCTGAGATGCCCACCGAATGCCAGACCTGCGAGTGGCAAGAACACTGTTATGGCGGTTGCACCAAAGACCGGATCCGAGACCCCAACGACAATGGGTCGAATCATTTTTGCGGATCATATATTCAGTTTTTTCAGCACGCGGACACAGAACTGAAGGATCTAGCCGATGAATGGAATCGGGAGAAAGCTCGACAAGAGGAGGCGGCACAGGCTGCCCAACTTCGGGCCAGGGAGAGCTACCGCAGGGCCGATGAAATCGTCGAAAACAAAAGGAACAAGATATCAAGGAACGATCCTTGTCCCTGCGGATCGGGCAAAAAATTCAAAAAATGTTGCGGATCATGAGAAATCGGTAATGGTAGCGTAAAGTTTTGGTCAATCGATCGATCTCCACCCCAGTGTACGTTACAAAACACACCACAATTGCGTACTTTTTAGTAGTATTGAGGGAGATCATCTATGAAAAACTCAGAATTAGGCGCCATTATCGAAAAACTTGGGCGAAACATCGCACATTATGAATGCCAATCTATCCGAGCGTACCGTGATCGCGATTTCGAATCCTCCCGGAAGTTTCATGAAAAAGCCCTTGCGATGGAGCAGCGAGTCGCGAAATACCTTTCCGACCTGCCGCACGGAACCCCGCGAAACTCCCTCAATGACTGTGTTTTCAGAGGATGTCTTTCTTCGTAATCAACCCACCCCTGCGCCTTCCTAGGTGTCGCCTTTTTTTGAAGAAAGGGGTTGCCTCTTGGGGAGGACAAAGGTAATCTGAGCGTTCGGGAATATGTTCGGGAAGCGCCCAAGTCTGGGCCCAGAAAACTGATGGTTTCCCGGAATCCATCTCCCACCAGTGCTAAACTTAACCTAGACGAAATTCTTAACAAGTAGTCGTCAATGTTTTTCTCTGGTCAGTCTGTCCCCAGAGCACGAAATAACCGTCTCTTGGCAATTTGGAATGAGGACCTAGCGTAAATGAAAAGACACGGATACCCACAACCGACCGGCCTTTACCACCCTTCAAATGAGAGGGACAACTGCGGAGTTGGATTTATGGCCCACCTGAAGGGCGTTCCCTCTCGCCAGATTGTGACAGGAGCCTTGGAGATCCTGGTTAACCTGACTCACCGAGGCGCGTGCGGATGCGACCCGCTATCCGGCGATGGTGCCGGAATTCTTCTTCAAGTTCCTCACGATTTTCTTAAAAACCATTCGACCGAACTGGGTTTCGACCTTCCCGAGCGGGAAGAGTATGGGACGGGGTTGGTGTTTTTACCCCCAGACGCCGCCCAGCGGAAAGTCTGTCAGGACCAATTTGAAAGGATCATCCAGGAAGAAGACCAAGTATTGCTCGGATGGAGAGAAGTCCCTACGGACAATAGCCACATCGGAAAAACCGCGAAAGCAGTCGAGCCCCATATTCTTCAGGTCTTTATCCAACAGAGAGAATTGTCCGCCACGGATCGGATGGCTTTTGAACGGAAGCTCTATGTAATCCGGAAGAGGATGGAAAACTTCGTTCGAAGTTCCGAACTGGATCAAAGTTCTTACTTTTGTGTTCCAAGCCTCTCCTCAAGGTCGTTTGTCTACAAAGGGCAGCTCCTCGCCGATCAGGTA
>JAJDBZ010000351.1 GCA_029261095.1 Candidatus Omnitrophota bacterium
CGGCCAACCTCCTCCGCTATACCACAGTTTTGGGTTTTCCAGAATCTTCCAACCAGTTTCCGAGAGGGAGACCTATTTCAGAAATCAACTGATGCTGGAGATCATACGACAGGAATTGAGACGCGGCGACCATCCCGACCGGGAAGCGAAATCGTTCATCCGCCAGAATCGAATCGCTGATGATGGCCGCAATCCAGGACTTTCGCACCTCATCCTGGAACGATCTTTCCATGGAACATTCCCAATCCGTGAAAAACTCTCCCAAAAGCCACCCGGCGCACTGCTTGTGCCGAAAGCGATGAGATCTGTCAGTTCAGAAACTGAACGGATTCGACGGGACTGTTATGGCCTGTTAAAGGGAGTCAAAAAAACCGCAGATCAGATTCGGCCTGAAATCTTTCAGATGGTCAGTGAAAAAATCGCCGAACTCCTTCGTATTCGACCTACCTCCGCTGTCCTTGAGATCGCACAATCCATGCGGGAACAAATCAATGGAATGTCGATGACCCTACAAGGGGAAACGTTCAAACGCCAAGCCCTAAAAGATCAGATCTGTCAACAATACTCCCGGTTTGAGGAGCGGTATCAGCGCCTTAGGAGAAACGGTTTCTTCTCTCGAGTTTCTCTGGAATACCACTCTCTTCCCCAAAGGGCCTGGAGTCAGCGGATGAGAGAGATCAGTCTCGAAACAGACATTGAGATTCTAAAACTTGCTCTGGACACTCAACAAGGACTATCTTCGCCTTCCTTTCTTGAGGAGAGACTTCACGACGTAATCAACGAACTAGCGAAGAGCCAGAGTCAGATTGAATCGGCTCTCCGGATCATTCAGACCTCGGATTTCGCCCACCGGGGTTTGGGCTACTCGCTGACTGACCCGGCTGATTTTGAACGCGAGTTGCTGAGTTCCCAAATCCTAAAGAAATATGGACCCAGGATTGCCTCCGAGTTTCGAACTTTTCTAACCGAGCATCTTCTCCAGGAGGGCGCGGGTCTCACCCAACATGAGATTTTGAAATTCTTGAATGACCAAGTCGCCACCGTTCCCATACCGGAACCTCTTCCCCTCACCCAGGCTGTCCAAAGACAGCCCGATTGGAAAGAGATGATCCGTCGAGCGGTTCTCCAAGCCAAACCCCTCGTTTCGCTTGATCCTCGCCATGAAGCCACCAATGAACTCTTCATGGTGTGGCTCCCCCAAGGCAATGAGAATCCATTGACTGAAGAAATCACGCAAGCCTCCAAGAGTCAAAGGTGTCCCACTCCCCCAATTTTTCACCATTGGGACGAACAGGAGGTTGCTTTTATCCGTATCCTCTTCAATACCCCCGCCAAGCACATGGAGTTTCTGAAACGGGCCAACCGAACATTGGATTCTTTGAATCGAGAGCAACAGATCTCGGCGTTTCGTCTCCCGATCCTTTGGCTTCTCCCCCACCCCGGAGAAGTTTTGACCAGCCGGGATCTCATGAGGTTATTGGCGATGGGAGCAGTCGCGGGTCTCTTGTCTAAAGAAAAAGAGAACTGGTTCTTCTCAACAAAAGAAGGAACAAAAATCTCACTTCACGATCTCTCCCCAGAAAGTCTCTTAAAAATCTTTTCGGTTTATCGCAATTCGGTGGAATGCGCCTCCTGGTTTTGCCATGAGACACTTCACAGAGGTTTTGTGTGGGCCCATTCGAATCTGAGTGGACTTTCCAAGGAGAGTGATTGGAACGCCGGTGAATGGACGAAAATCCTGCTTGAAATGAGCGAAGAACTATCTGATCTGGCGGGCTACCACCACCAGAAAACTTTGGAGTGAAACTGTGCACCTCGAAACCGATTACCCCGATATTCCTGATTGGCCGGACTCGCCCGAGGAGATGGCATTTTCTCCATCGCTGGGAATTTACCAAAACCTGGAACCTTTGGCGCCACCTCCTCCTCCAAAAGGAATGGAAGCCCAAGAAGAAGCTCTTCTTCGTAATGGGTTTGACCCCTCTAACATCCGTAGACCTCCTATCGAAGAACTTGATGAGGTCAACAGACGAGGATTTATCTTTCCCATCGAGGAAGGTGATCTGTACAACGAAGAACATTAGGGAGGAATCAAAACAATGAACAAGAAACGTCTCAACCAGGATTTTGTATTGTTGAAATATGGAAACTTTGGAAACGCTACTTGGACCTTCAATAGTCTCGGCACCCCCATCTTCATTAAAATCATCATCGCTTTCCTGCTGGACACGGAGAAATTCAGTCTTGCTCACTGCAATTTGCTCATTCCAATCCCCTCAAACATCTATGGCAAAACCGCCAAAGGAAAATTCCATTTCTATCGATACGTCTATGTCGATGAGAACTTGAAGATCCGCAAGAAGGGGGACCGGTGGCGGAACATAAAGCGCGGTTATGCCCACAATCTATACCAGATGGACAAGATACCATCCAAAGCAGGCTGGCAATGGATCTGTTATATGAACCCCGTTTGTGGGGCAGATGACAATATCCTCACCCTCGTTGCCTCAGTCCAAACATTCTTGAACAACGACGCGTGATGTTCACGCGAAAAACAACATCAAGGAGGTCTTATTATGGGATTGCTAAAACAAAAAGAAGGAACAGGTGGCGCACAGTTCGAAGTCGTGGAGATGACAACTCCCCTGAAGCTGGTCCAGACAGGTGAACTCGAAGACGGCGTAGTGGTCTATGAGGCTGACAGCAAGAAACGGGTCGAATCAAAGAAACAGTTAGCTCCAGGCAAAACTTATGGAACCACAGTGCAAGCGGAATATGGCTGCTAAAACCCAGTGTACGGCGGATCGGTTCTACTGGCCGGTCCGCCCACCTTTCTTGGAGTGACCAATGACCCATTACACCCTTACCTGTCCAGAAGCGCTCTTTTCAAACCTGACGACCTCGAACGATCCGTCAGTAGAACATCTCGCGTATGGCTATTGCGGGATATGTCAGTACGAAGACCAGGCCGAGTTTCTCCTACGTGATATCAAGGTCCTGGAGAAGAAAGATTATGTCTCTCGCTCAGCGGGACTGGTCCGATCAAATCACGAATCGACTTGGAAAGCCTGGGAACGGGCCGGGCGAGGATATTCCTGTCTGGTGAGTTGCCATTCACATCCCTGCGCAGCTTTTTTCTCCGAAACAGATGACCACCACGATCATCGCGTGTGGCGTAACGTCCTGGATTTCTGTCCTGCCTACATCCGACTGGTCTCCGGTAGGGATGGCATCGTAGCAGAGGTCATCGATCGAGAAGATCCCGAATGGAGAGCCATCGATGAGATTAATGTGGTCGGTCCCGGAGGAATGAAAAAGATCCTTCCAAAGAACGCCGACATCGGGATCGAATCGAATCCGATCGACGCCGATCTTCACGATCGCACCTTGCGTCTGGGTCCAGGCTCCAAAGAAGCACTGGAATCGATCCATGATTCCACGTTTGCATTCATCGGAGCGGGCGGGGGAAATTCCATCGCCTCGCAGCTCCTTAAATTCTTCTGTCCCAAGCGGATGATCTTTATCGACGCAGACCGTATCGAACGTCATAACGCCAACCGGTTTCTCGGATACCGCATAGGCGACGAAGGATCATTCAAGGGAGAAATCCTGTCTAGGGAAGTTCAATCCTCTCACCCCAATATCGATACGGTCTTCATTGCGGAGCGTTTTCCCAGCAAGAAAAGTACTGAGGCCCTCAAGGCTGTCGATGCCATCGTTTCCGTTCCGGACAACAATTCCACCCGATATGATTTGGCGTTGTTTGCCGGGCGGTATCACAAACCGGTTTTTGATGCTGGAACCCTCATCAGTTATGGTGAGGGAGAATCCCAAGATCCCAGTCGCATCACCGCTCGAATCCTCACCCAGTTTCCCGGAGGACCCTGCTTGCATTGCCTCGGTGTTGAGGGAGGCTACTCCAGCGAGATCGAGGACCAGATCCGCACTTCACAGGCCTCGTATTCCGATCGCCCCGATCTCGGACCGGCTCCCCAAATCATCACCACTAACGCTTTTGCCGCTTCTCTCCTCGTTCGCAATATCCTGGCTTGGTTCTATCCCGGTTTAACCACAACGGTTCCCGCCTATCTCCAATTCGAGGAACTCCTCCCCGCCATCGAGAACCTATCGGATCTATTCCCCTGTAATCCGGAATGCCCGATTTGCGGAGACTCTTTTGAGGCGGAGCAGGGATGGGGCGACCTTTCACCTCCAAGAAAAGGGTTCGTCCAACCAAAGGAAGTGATCTGAGAAATTCTTGAGGAGTTTCCTCATTTTTGCTGAACCAGCTATGCGATCCTGAGAGTAGTTCCAGCAGATGGAACAAAAAATCTCAAGGAGGAAGAAGTAAATGGAAAATCTAACAGATGGTTTAACCAAATCGAGTCACCCAGAGGAGTATATCGATCTGGGTCAGGACCTGAGTGAGCGTGTGGGTCTCGACCTGACCGGGCTGCATGAAGCAGAGATCGTCTCGGTTCACACAAGGAAATCAAAAGATGGAAATTTCGTTCAAAACGTGGGTGCTCGAATCCTCGAGGGTACTGGGAAGGATGAGGTGGTCTTTGGACCGGTTTTCAAGAATCAGATTCTAGAACGATTTGTTCGAGCATTGAGTCTCGATCCGGCCAAAGTGGGATCGAAACTGCTGAAAGACCAGGTCATCGGAAAGAAGATCCTGATCGATGTCGCAACCGAAGAGAGGGAGGGGGTCGCTGGAGTCCCGGAAACATCTTGGACCATCCGTGGGTTCGCCCCCTCGCCTGACGATGGCCAGCGTTGAGCCCAAAAGACTCTAAAGGCCGAAACCCCGCTCGAGCCAGGGTGGGGTCGCGAGGGAAAAAAATAAAATGCCGATTCCACCTCTCGAACCATGGACCCAATACCACATGACCGAAATCGACAGTCACTTCCCCGGAGTCTCACTTCGCAGATTGAGGACAAAGGGCAGTTTGCGCTTCGACCGAGGAGGGCACTGCCTGGGGATCCATGCCTTGGAGGCTTACTACCGCCTTCTGGCTTGTGGTACCTTTGGATCCGAATGCGACGCGGGTCGCCCTCTGAAAGGAGGAGCAACCCATGAGTTCTTTGACAATCGAGAAGCTACAAAAGAAATTCCCGGTGTATCAACTGGATATCCACCGCGGGCAGGTGAGAGTTCGGGGGAGGGGCCCGGCGACGGGTCGAACATTCAGCATTCGAACAGACCGCGACGGGAAGTGGTTGACCAGCTTGCTGAATTCCGGAGAAAGCAAGGTGCCGCGTCATCGGCTCGGCAACGCGGAATCTCCCGAGGAGGCCATCCAACTCGCTGAACTCCATTGGTTTGGATCCAGTACAGTCGATCCGGATCAAGAACCCACCATCGCTCATGTCTTCCATGAGATGATCGAGGAGAGAAAGCAGCGAGTCGCGGAGATCACGATTGAAGTGGATGATCGTCCCCGAGTCGAGTACTTTCTCAAGTGGTGCACACAGAACGGTCTTTCGAACTGGACCGACCTTCATCCCCGAGACATCCAGCGATACGCCAATCTGGGCAAAGGGAAATGGAAGGAATCCTACATTCGAAGCCGAATGCGGGTCGTCCGTTGGGCGAATGAATTCGTGGAGCGGAACTACCCGGATTTCCATCGTTCCCTTCCCTACCAGCTGCCGAGGGGAATCGATTACGGACAGATGCCGGATCGGCGCACGCTGCTGCCGGCCGAGGTGGTCGACTTCCTTTCCCACATCGCGAAAAAGCCTCACGGTTGGGAGGTCCTCCCGGGCATCGCCCTGTGCGGCCTCGTCGGGTGTCGGCTCCAGGAGATGAGAAGGTTGACCTGGAGAGACGTCGATCTCGATGGGGGAACTCTCACCATCCAGCGATCGAAGAAGGGTCTCTACCGAGTGATCCCCCTTCCCGACCTAGCGTGGAACCTCTTATCGGAAGCGTGGGAGCGTTCGAGTCCCGGATCGGAAGAGCCAGTCGTACCCGCCGCCGAGCCTGGTCGGTTCCGGCAGCGGTTCAATCGGTATCTGGCCACTTGGAACAAGGCGAGAGTGAAGCGGGATCTCAAGTCGATCAAGATCGAACCCAATGGACTTCGTCGAACCCTGTTTCAGGCCGCCTTGATCCACGGTTTCTACGGGATCAGCCTGGAACTCTACATCGGCCACAAGCCACCCCAGATTCCGGCGGTGACTTGGAAGCATTACTTGGACCGTTTGGAGTTCGATCCGGGAGGGGTAGGGCGGGAGATGTTCGGTCCAGGGGTGGTGGAGCCATGGAATCGACAGTTGGGACCGCTGATGAAACCGAGGCCGATTTTGGTGGACAATGTTGTCAAGTTTCCAGCCTAGACGTTTCTGCACACTTTCTGCACACCTTGCCCATGGTTGATCTTATATGCAGTCAAGCCGCTTTTCTTATGTCGTTGATATTAATGGATTTAAGAGTGGTGGCGGGACCAGGAATCGAACCAGGGACACAAGGATTTTCAGTCCTCTGCTCTACCAACTGAGCTATCCCGCCACCGTTAGGGTGACCCAATGGGTCTTGTTGGATGCGTTTATGGAGGAGAAAACGAAATGAAAATCAGTCACGATCCCTCTCCCACAAGGGTGAGGAAAATACACGAAAGCCCTTTGGAATGTCTAGGCCAGTGATTCCGTTCTCATTGGCCATGTCGTGGCATCGTCAGTAAGAACTGCTTGAGAGGATTTTGGGGTCCGCTTTCATAGCCGTCGATACTTCCCACGCGGACCCCCCCAACCCTCATCACCGGCTGAAGAAGTCCGCAGTCGCTCCAGGGCCAAGGCCGTCTCCCCATCTATCCCCTCTTTGACTGTGTCGTAGAGTTTTCGGACCACGTCCTTTTTTTCAGAATTATCCTGGATTTCCACGCTAAGTCTTTTCTCCTCTATCCAGCGATCGATGTCGTCAAGATAGATATTCAGAGCATCCGAAACCTCATCCATTGTCCTGCCCGGATTGTCACGGAGGAACTGTTGGACTCGAAAGATTTCCTTTTCTTCCTCAATTTCACATTTCGGGCAGACCAGGGATTTCACCCTCGAATACAAATTCTTGCAGCGCATACATTTTGAGATTTCCATTCGCCATCCCTCCTTGATCCCGAAATTCTCTGGATTTTCGGCTCCACCAGCAGACACCAATACCGGGCGTATAAGGTGAATCAAGTTTATCCCAGTTTATTTATAAACATTATATTATAGCAGCATGAGGAGTCAAGGATTGTGTCAGCCTTGAGGTGGGATTGTGGGCGAAACGGTACGGGAACCGGTCGATACTCTTTCTCACCCAGTTCGTTTTCAGAAGGGGTAGAGTGGCATTCTTCAGTCAATAGACCCCCTTCGGTATACTGTGAATAACTTTGAAATACTGAATCGAGGTTCCCTTTTAGAATGTCCCAATCGAATTACTCCGATCCACCCAAAACGAGAACCCTCGGAGAGTTAAAATCCAGCGGGTACGCACACAGAACGGTCAAAGAAGAAGCCCGTGAAAACTTGATCCGGAAAATGAAGGCGAAGGAAGAAATCTTTCCCGGCATCATTGGCTATGATCGAACAGTTATTCCACAAGTACAGCGTGCAGTTTTGGCCCAACATGATTTCATCCTTCTTGGCCTGAGAGGACAGGCGAAGACACGTTTGATTCGTGCGCTGACGGGATTACTCGACCCATACATCCCCATCGTGGATGGGATCGATGTTCCCGACGATCCCACAAGACCTGCATTCGGAGTCACCCGAAACCGTGTGCGCGACATGGGCGATGACACCCCAATCCGATGGATCCATCGAGGGGAACGCTTTCAGGAAAAATTGGCAACCCCGGATGTCAGTGTCGCGGATCTCATCGGGGACATCGATCCGGTCAAGGTCATGTCGCGAAGGTTGGAGTTGTCCGATGAATCGGCTATCCACTACGGGATCATCCCCAGATCGAATCGGGGGATTTTCGCATTCAACGAACTCCCCGACCTTCAACCGAGAATCCAAGTAAGCCTCTTGAACATTCTCGAGGAAAACGACATTCAGATCCGTGGTTTTCCGATTCGGATTCCTCTCGATCTACTCATCGTATTCACCGCGAATCCCGAGGACTACACAAATCGAGGATCCATCATCACCCCGTTGAAGGATCGAATCGACGCGCAGATTCTGACCCACTATCCACGGACTCTCGAAGAAGCAATGAACATTACCACGCAGGAATCCAGAATAGCCAAGTCTGATTCGGGGGGACCGATCGTTCCGGAATTCATGAAAGAGATTGCCGAGCAGATCGCATTCGAGGCGCGCGAAAGCGAGTATGTCGACCAAGGCAGTGGAGTCTCTCAACGGCTAGCCATTTCCCTTAATGAAACCTTGCATAGCGCGGTCGAACATCGAATGGTGATTCAAGGGTCTGATAGAGAAACAGCCAGAATGTGCGATCTGTTTCATTGTGTCCCCGCCATGACAGGGAAAATGGAATTGGTGTTCAAGGGAGAACAGGAAGGGTTGGTCACTGTCTCGCATCGAATTATCGGTCAAGCAATTCGTCGTGTTTTCGATAAACATTACACACCAAACGGGAGTCAAAAGCCACGAAGAAAAATAAAGTCCGAACCCTTTGGTGAGGTGGTCAGCTGGTTCGAAAAAGGAAATCAGGTCGATCTGTCCGATGAACTCAAGTTCGAGGAATACCTCGGTCGCATGAAGAAGGTAGAGGGACTTGAAAAAGTCACTCGAGAAACGCTCAAGCCCAAAGACGATTATCAACTTGCGGCGGGGATGGAGTTCACGATCGAGGGACTCGTCCAACACTACCTGGTCAGCAAGAAATACGATCTCGACACCGTTCAGTATGTGGACACGGTCAGCGACATGATGCGCCAACTGTAGCAAACGAGTTCACTTACCCTCCCGCGATCCCACCCACCACCATAAAAGGTTCCTTGCCTAATAGGACTCCTTCGGGCAAGGGGTTATCCCAACTCTCGTGGGAGAGGTCTTGCTCGCAGGCGAAGAACCGGATGAAGGGTCGACGTTTCTTGGTGACATGATCACGAATGGTCCCGAGCAGAACAGGGAAACGATCCTCGAGGGCGTCTAAGACCGCACCCTGTGTAACCACCCCTTCGAGATCGAACTCCACCTCGCCTTCCACCTTTGCCAGAGTTCGCAGGTGAGCGGGAAGTGTAACCCGTATCATGTCAGTGTCTGCACTTCGACCGACAGAACTTTCGGGAGGTTGCGGGCGATGGGTATCCATTTGTCGCCGGAATCTGGAGAGCAGTAAACCTCACCGCCCGTGGTGCCGAAATAAATCCCACAGGAATCGAATTTATCCACCGCCATGGCATCGCGAAGGATGTTCACATAGCAATCGCTTTGCGGGAGTCCGTTAGTGAGCGCCTCCCATTCGTTCCCTCCCGACCGGCTTCGATAGACCTGCAGTTTCCCATCGATAGGGAAATGCTCGGAGTCGCTCTTGATGGGTACCACATAGATGGTCTCCGGTTCGTGAGCATGGACCGCGATGGGGAAACCGAAGTCGGTGGGGAGGTTCCCGCTCACCTCGGTCCAGTTGTCTCCGCCATCGTCGGTGCGCATGACATCCCAGTGTTTCTGCATGAAGAGGGTTCCGGGTTTCGATGAGTGCATAGCCATGTTGTGGACACAGTGACCGACCTCGGCGGTGGGGTCGGGGATGTAATCCGAACTCAGTCCCTTATTGATTGGCCTCCAGGTCTTTCCTCCGTCATCGGAGCGGAACGCGCCAGCGGCGGAGATGGCGGTGTAAATTCGTTTCGGATCGTTGGGATCGAGGAGGATGGTGTGAAGACACATCCCTCCCGCGCCCGGCATCCAATTCGGGCCTGATTCGTGTCCGCGAAGTCCGGCGAGTTCATGCCAATTCTTACCGCCGTCGGTCGACCGGAAAATCGCAGCATCTTCCACACCAGCGTATACCGTATCGAGATCGGCGGGGGAGGGTTCAATGTGCCACACACGTTTGAACTCCCAGGGATGTTGGGTGCCGTCCTGTGCTTGGTGTGTGCCCAGGGGTTTTCCGGTTTCCTCCGAGGTGTCAAAAACGAACTTGTTGCTCCCTCCACCTGGCGGATCGTAGGGATCTGGTATTTTTTCACCGCCGGGTGTGTTCCAGGTTTTCCCGCCATCGTCCGACCGTTGGACGATTTGTCCGAACCAACCGCTGGTTTGGGAGGCGTAGATCCGATCCGCGTCGATGGGCGAACCCTTTAGGTGGTACATCTCCCATCCCGCGAAGAGGGGATCGCTGATGTCCCACTTTTCCCGCCTCTCGTCCGAGGTGATTATAAAAGCTCCTTTTTTGGTTCCGACTAGAATTCTGACTCCGCTCATGGCATGGTTCCTCCGCTAGGTCATTGGTGATTTCATCCGCATGGATGGCGAACTTCAAACGTCATTATGGATTGGCGTCCGCAATGGGACCAACCTCCGCAACCTCGGATCCCGCAAATACAAACCACCCCAAATCATCATTCCCAATAGAATAGGAATAAAGAAAGCCTCCTCCACACGAACATGGGTCGCGGTCGCGCCGCCCAGGTAACCGGTCAAGAGGATGGCTCCAAGCACGGATGTTTGCGGAACAAGATAGAGGACAGTACAGGCAAGTTCGGTAATTCCAAGCGGGATGGATAGTTCAATTGGGTACCCCAGGTGTTCGAATCCTTCCACTGCCTCCGGTGGTTGTAGGAATTTCATGGTCGCGCTCATCAGGAGCATCAATACTGGCAGGATGGTTAGAACCCATCCTCCCCAATAGGCTTTATTCGAAACTTGGGCGGTCATGTTTCT
>JAJDBZ010000352.1 GCA_029261095.1 Candidatus Omnitrophota bacterium
CAGATCCCTCATCTTAACCGGTCACAATTTCCCGGGCCATGATTGGAAGAATGTTACCGAGGCTCTGAAAGTCGCGCTTGATCCCGACCCACGGTTTTCGATCGACGTCACCGAAGACATCCACGATCTGGCCGATCCCCAAATCCACAAATACGATGTCCTCTTGTTCAACTATGTCAATTGGCAGAGACCTGGGTTATCCAAGGAAGCGCGAGATAACTTCAAAAAATATATTGAAAAGGGTGGTGGGTTGGTCCTCATCCATTTCGCCAATGGGGCTTTCAATTATTCCCTCCCCGATGCTTCCGAATCGGATTGGCCGGAATACCGGACGAAGATTGTTCGTCGCGCATGGATTCATGGAGAGGGGGGCAGTGGCCACGATCCCTATGGGACATTCACTTGCGAGATCACCGATTTGGACCACCCTATTACAGATGAGATGGCGGACTTCGAAACCGAAGACGAACTCTATTTCAACCAAATCGGCGATCTTCCTATCGAACCTCTGGTTACTGCCCTGTCAAAAGTAACTGGGAAACACGAGCCCTTGGCCTTCGCCTACGATTACGGGAACGGTCGAATTTTTCAAACTTTCCTGGGTCATGCACCCGTTTCCGTAAATGGGGTTGGCCCGAGCCAACTCATACGCCGCGGGACAGTTTGGGCAGCGGCCCGATCTCAAATCGGAGTTCCATTGGAGAAGTGAGTTGGTGTGAAGGTCCTGTTAAAATTCGATTGCTGAGAAGAAAACTGAGAACTTAAGAAAATCAGAAGAGTGAGTCGACAGAGGGCAAAAATAAATAATGGGGCGCCGGAACGAAATCGAACAGGAAACCTGGGTGAATTTCTTGGCTGAAATCCTGTTCGACCAGGGCATTGATTTTCGTTCCAAACGCCCCATACCTATATCAGAATTCAAGGATGAGAGACGGCGAACCGTCAACCAAAGGAGTCTGCAATAAGGTCTACATTAGAAAGTAGAATCCGGGGCGTCCGGACATTGCCAAACAGGTTCCAAAGGTGCGGATCGAGGTTCGAAAACTGTTTGACACCAGGGCACGTCTAGTCCGGAACGCCCCTGTATTATCAGACCAAAGGGTGTCGATTCCTTGATGTCTATTCCCACCGGGTGCCATTCACCCAATGAGAGCGCCACATTCTTTGGCCCAAACTTTTTCGAATTCCACTCTCGTACCCTCACAATGAGGGCACCGTACTTCCCCCAATCTATGAAAGAAGGGTGCCAACCAGTGATATTGGAAAGGATTCTTTCTAACTCTTGTGATTCAAGCACTATAAATATCCACTTCGAGTTTGACTTCACCCAAATTAGGTCAACTCGGACAAATTACGGGTAAATTATCCCCAAACAAATTGGGTAAATTTTCCCCAGATCATTAGAAACAAGCCATTGGCCGAGGTGAAAAGTTTGTCGGAACGGAACCGTCTCTGGGCTTATTCCCCCTGGTAGGGGTTCGCCTATAAGGGAGGATTTGATCCTTTTCAAAAACTGAATCCGATTCTCCCTTGACCGCTTCGAGCCACCCTGTTAATTTACTCAATGAAAGTGGGGGAAACCCCGCTTCTTTTTTTGTCAGGATATTTTCGCGGGTTGGATTTCTTATTCAAACCAGGTGTTTGATCAACCTACCGCGCCGATAAGGTGTCCTCGCCAAGATAAGTCAGTGGGAGCGACGCGCTCACTCATCAGGATTATCAACTAAGAATTGCACGAAGAAGGAAGTGTCTAGAGAAGATGAGTAAGGAAAGTCAGGAATTACTCAGGCGTATTGCAAACGAACGAAACATCGCCATCGAAGTCTTAGAGGATGCTCTTGAGGCCGCGCTTGTCTCTGCTTCCAAGAAGATGCTCGATCCCGAGATGATCGTTACCCGCGCGACAACTGATCCAGAGACTGGTGAATATCATGTCTTCGCTGAAAAGACCGTCGTGGAAGAGGTCGATGACGAAGCGATCGAGATATCTCTCCCAGAAGCACGGATGTTCGACATTGGAGTCAAGATCGAGGATGTCATCGAGATCGATGTCACTCCACATGATTTTGGTCGAATCGCCGCTCAGAATGCCAAACAGGTCGTGACCCAACGTATTCGCGAAGCTGAACGCGAGATGGTCTATGAACGTTATTGCAACAAAATCGATGAGCTCGTCTCCGGCACTGTACAACAGACCGAGAGGGGAAATGTTATTGTCGATATCGGTTACGCCGAAGCCTATCTCCCATTCAATGAACAACCACGAGGTGAGCGATATCACTACGGGGATCGTGTCCGCGCGGTTATTACCGATGTCAGCCAATCTCATCGGGATGCTCAAGTGCTTCTTTCCAGAAAGAGCCCTGAGTTGGTCAAGAAACTATTCGAGCAAGAGGTTACAGAAGTTCGCGATGGAACCGTTGTCATAAAAGGGGTGGCACGGGAGCCGGGTAAGAGAAGCAAAATTGCTGTCATGTCCACGAATCTTGATGTCGATCCTGTCGGAGCTTGCGTCGGGATGAAAGGGTCCCGCGTGCAAATGGTGGTTCAGGAACTCAAGGGTGAGCGGATCGATATCATCCCCTTTAGCAATGACAAATCGAAATTCGTTCAGAACTCCCTCAAACCGGCCGAGGTGGAGTCGGTAGACCTTAACGAAGAAGATGGACGAGCCACTTTGGTTGTGCGCGACGACCAGCTTTCGCTGGCGATCGGTAAGGGTGGTCTTAACGCAAAGTTGGCCTCCGAATTGACTGGGCTGGAGGTCGATATCGTCAGCCTATCCGAACTTGAGGCGAGCGAACGCGAGACGCGCGACATGCTGTTGTCGCTCCCTGATGCCACCGATGATCTGATCGAAACCCTCATGTCAGGAGGCGTCTTCTCTTATGAAGACATTCTGGACTATGAGATCGAAGGACTTGTTGAGACACTCGAAATTGAACAACCGGTCGCCGAATCCATCTTCGCCGCAGCCCAGCGATTTGTCTCTGGCGAGGAAACTCCCTCATACCTCATTGAGGAAGAAGACGAGCCCGACGAGATAGTGGATGAGGATGGAGAACAGCTGGACGAACCCGCCGAGCAACCGGTTGAAGCAGAGGAATCTACCACGGAAGAAGAATCTACCACGGAAGAAGAATCTGACACCCCTGCCGAGATGGCTGAGGTCGGCCAGGGAACAACCGCAACCGGCAGCGAAACATTAACGGAAGCCACGAACGAAGATCCCCCCAAAGGGGAATGAAATTTAAATCTCTGATTCCAAGGTTGGCGACAATGATGAGATAAGAGAGAGAAAAGTCCATTAAGGGACATTGGAGGATCGAATACCGAATGCAGGTGCAAGAACTCGCAACAAAACATGGAATACCAGTCGCAAAAGTCTTAGAGGCTCTGGAAGACTCTGGCGTCTCCGGACTGAAGGCCGACTCGGCAGTTCCCGAAGCTGATTTGATGAGAGTGGAGAGTTTGCTCCCCGCTCGTCGAGTTCGCACGACCTCCGCGGGATCGGCAGTAAAGGTCCTCCGTCCCTCTAAATCCGGACCCGTCGTCAGAAGACAACCAGCCCAGGGTCGCCCAAGCCCGGAGCGACGCGATTCCGGTTCCAGATCAACCGAAAAAGTCGACCCAAAAGCATCCACCCAGACCCCAACCAAAGAAGGCAAAACAACGGCGGGGCAAAAACCCGAGGGACGACGAGTCCAAGCCGAATCCAAAGCCAGATCGTTACTCAGAGCTAAACGGCTGCGAGAGAGTGGGATCACACGCAAGAAAGATGCGCTTGAAGAGGTTTCGGTGGAAGAGCCTCAGGTGACTGCCGAGGCGCCTCAAGAAAGTATTGCTGTCCAGGCCAAAGCTGCGGCTGCGGAACTGAGAAAAAGCAAACCGGCTCCTCAGACCGAAGCGGCAGGCTCCACCAAAGCCGCACCCTCGAGGAAAACCACCGCGACCGAGACAAAGTCTTCCGGGTCGGATAAGAAATCCAAGTCCAACGAACGCGGAAAGGCCGAAACCGCTCCGAGTGGAGATGCTCCAGCAGAGAAAAAAGATGCCGCTGAAATTCCTCCTAAAGAGGGAGAGGTTAAGAAGAAAAAGGGCGGTAAAGGCAAACGAGCTAAACAGGAAGAAATCATCGCAGCTCGAACCGAAAGGGAGAGCCGTGCACAAGAGCGAAAAGTCCTCGCTTCGATCCTCGGACAGAAAAAAGGTAAGAAACAACAGTACAAGAGGACCAAGCGGGAACGTATCGCGGCCACCCAAGAAGCTCAACGCGAAGAAGAGGCGCGTCTGGCCACCACTCTCCAAATTCACGAGGCCACCACAGTTGCCGATGTGGCTCATGGATTGGGCGTGAACCCGAGCGAAATTCTCAAAATTCTATTGGATCTCGGGCGAATCATTACAGTCAATCAAACCCTCGACCAGGAAAGCATTGAGGTGATCGCCGACGAGTTTGGTTTTGAGATCGAACGGGTCAACTTGATGGACTTCAATCCCTTCGAGGAGTTTGAAGAGGAAGTGGCAGAGGATTCTTTCGAACCACGTCCGCCTGTTGTGACGGTGATGGGCCACGTGGATCACGGCAAGACCAAACTGATGGATGCGATCCGCTCGGCCGATGTGGCATCAGGTGAAGCGGGCGGTATCACTCAACACATCGGGGCGTACTATGTGAAGCTCGATCAAGGCCCGATCTGTTTCTTGGATACACCCGGTCACGAAGCGTTTACCGCGATGAGAGCACGAGGAGCCATGGTAACCGATGTGGTGGTCTTGGTGGTCGCTGCCGATGACGGGGTCATGCCCCAGACCAAAGAAGCGATTGCGCACGCGAGAGCGGCGGATGTTCCGATCCTTGTGGCCATTAACAAAATCGATGTTCCTGGAGCCAATGTTGATCGAGTGAAGCAACAACTCTCCGAAGAGGAACTCGTTCCCGAAGATTGGGGTGGCAAAACACCAACCGCCGAGATCAGCGCCCTAAAAAAAGTGGGAATCGAACAGCTTGTCGAATTAATCCATATCCAAGCGGAACTCCTCGAACTTAAGGCCTCCCCCCTCAAACGACCGAGAGGAACTGTGGTCGAAGCACGTCTCGAGCAAGGTAGAGGTGTGGTCACCACCGCCCTGATACAGGAAGGGACGCTTCGAGTGGGCGATGCTATCGTCGCTGGAGTGAACGCGGGCAAAGTCCGTGCGCTCTTGAACGATCATGGTCAGCGGGTCGAAAGTGCGGTTCCCGGAATGCCGGTTGCCATTCTCGGTCTGCCGGGTGCCCCGGTCGCCGGCGATGAGCTCCGCGGCGTCCCCGATGAACGAACCGCCAGGGAACTGGCTAGTAAACTCCAGCAGATTCAGCGCGACAGGGAGATGGCGAAAATCCGCCATGTCTCTCTGGAAAGCCTCTTTGACCAGATCGAGGAAGGTACGATCAAGGATCTGAACATCGTGGTGAAAGCGGATGTTCAGGGTTCCTCCGAAGCGGTCTACGAATCACTCATGAGTATCGAGAGTGCCAAAGTCAAGGTGAACATTCTCCACCGAGGGGTCGGTGCGGTTTCAGAATCCGACATCATGTTGGCCTCTGCATCGAACGCCATTGTGCTTGGGTTCGGGGTTCCTATTCCCCCAGATGTCGCCGCGCTCCGGGATCGCGAGGGTGTCGATATCCGCACTTATTCGGTCATTTACGATGCCATCGATGACATCAAGAAAGCGATGCTCGGTCTGCTAGAGGACGAACGTCGAGAGGTCGTTCTCGGCCACTTCGAAGTCGTTAAGATCTTCCGATCCAGCAAAGCGGGGTTAGTCATCGGAGGATTGGTGACCAATGGCAAACTGATCAAAGGCGCCAAAGTAAGAGTCATCCGAGACGAGCGAATTGCGTTCGATGGCAAACTCGAAACCCTGAGACGCTTCAAAGACGATGTCGGCGAAGTAACCGAGGGTCTCGAATGTGGCGTCGGGATCGAGAATTTCCAAGACCTAAGGGAACGCGATGTCCTCGAGTGTTATCAGATGGAGTCGGTAGCTGCCACACTCTAATGGGGATTCGTAAAGAAATCTCCTGATCTTTGTGAAATACCTTTAAGGAATACTGCAGCGCAAAGAACTGATCCGGTCCCCCCAGGGGGGCCGGCGATTGTTCTGCATGTGTGAGTGACAACGATGAAACCCAACAGAAGAATCGCGCAGGTCAATGAACTGTTACGCGAAGAGATCGGAAAGATTCTGATCGGCGAAACATCCGATCCGGTGTTGCCTGCATTGACAGTAACCGAAGTTCGAACCAGTTCTGATCTGAGTTCGGCCCGAGTGTATGTCATGTGTCGCCAGTTCGGGGATGGACCCGAGATCGGGACGCAGGAGAACATGGACCATGCGGCTGAGATCGTACAAAAAACCATCGGGTCACGAATCCGTTTGAAGAAGACGCCGCACCTTTATTTTGTCGTAGACCAAGCGGAGGAGCAGGCGGCAAAAATCGAAGAACTCTTAAATAAAGTGAAGGAAGATTGGCAGGATGCTGAGCGGGATACTGAATGTTGATAAACCCACGGGGCTGACCTCCCACGATGTAGTGGACTTGATCCGTAAAGGAGCCCGGATACGCAAAGTTGGACATGCGGGAACCCTCGACCCCCTTGCCACAGGTGTCCTCCCCATCTGTTTAGGGAGCGCTACCAAATTATCCGAATTCTTAATGGCGGAAGAAAAAGAGTATTCATTGATCTGTACTTTGGGGACGGTGACCGATAGCCAGGATATCACGGGCACGATTCTCCACGAGAATTCCACTGAGAGTATCACTTCGGAACAGGTGAACGAAATCTTGGATCGTTTCCGAGGAACGATCGAACAGATTCCCCCCATGCTCAGCGCGAAAAGGCACCAGGGGAAACGCCTCTACGATCTTGCTCGCCAGGGAATCGAAGTTGAAAGAGAACCGGTCCAAGTCGAGGTTTTCAAACTGGATCTTATTAGGTTTGAGAATCCAGAGATCGAACTCCTGGTCTCCTGTTCTAAGGGGACTTACATGAGGACGCTGTGCCACGACATCGGCGCCGCCCTTGGTTGCGGAGGGATGCTTTCGAATTTAGTCAGGACCCGTTGTGGGGCCCTGTGTGTCGAAGATTCAATCGACACTGCGATCCTGAAAGATCCAGAGTCGATCAAATCTAACCTGCTTTCACCCGATGTCGCGTTAGAAAAATTTGCCGCAGTCATCATTCAAGATAGTGAAGTGGGTGCATGGATGACGGGACGAGCGATTCGGGGCGGAGCGATCCTCTCTCGGAGTAAGGATTTCGAAAAGGAATCGCTCCTTAGGATAAAAGCGCGCGACGGTCGATTCGTAGGTTTGGCCAAGTCTCTGTTTACTTCCGAACAAGTCGACCGTCTCGGCGGCGACCTGGAAGTGCTCAAACCGGTCCGGGTCTTCCCAAAACCCTTTTAAGCATTTTGAAGACTTCCCTAAGCGTTCGGTTGACTGAAACAGATTCGATTTCCAAAAGGATCGGTGACTTCAAGACAAATTGCGTTCCAGGGAGCGGGACCGAGTCCTGGCCGGTTGTAGTTGTAATTCTTGTCGCTCAATTCCTTGTGAAATTCTTCGATTCCTTCCACTTCGACAAAGACTTTACCACCGGGGGAGCAATCGCCATGGTGTTCGGTTAAATGAAGAGTCAGGTTTCCTCTAGAGATTTGCATGTATAGTGGCAAGTCCGCTTCAAAACGATGTTCCCAATCGACTGTGAAGCCCAACCAATCGAGGTAGAATTCGCGGGCTTTTGAAATATCGAATATCCTGAGAATCGGAATGATTTTCTTGAAATGGGTGGACATGAGAATGACTCCTAGAAATTGGTTGAATCCATAGTAGGAAGGTGTCCAGGTGGTGGATAGCCGTTACACCATATTAAAAAATGTGATCTTTCTTATACTAAACCATTATGTCTAAAGTACTTGTAATGATGAGTGGTGGTGTCGACAGCAGTGTTGCTGCCGCTTTACTGATGGAACAAGGCCATGAGGTCACCGGTGTGACTCTTCGCTTGGCCGACTCGCCCCCCGATTCGGTGAGAGTGGGCGGATGCTGTTCGCTATCCGATGTGGAAGATGCTCGATGTGTTGCCCATTTTCTCGGAGTGCCCCATTACTCGCTCAATGAGAAAGAAATCTTTTCCCAAACTGTTCTTGATAACTTTAAGAAAGAATACCAATCTGGACGGACTCCGAACCCCTGTTACCGCTGCAATCAGTGGATCAAGTTCGATTATGTGTACAACTGGGCGCGAGAACTCGATTTTGATTTGATTGCCACCGGTCACTACGCGCAGATTGTGGAAAAGGAAGGAACCAAGCTCCTGAAACGGGGTGTGGACCGTGGGAAAGACCAAACCTACTTTCTAGCTTCCATGAACCCAAAGGTTCTCGAGCATCTCCTCTTTCCCCTTGGGGGTATGATCAAATCCGAAGTTCGAAAAGAGGCTGAACGATTCGGTCTCATCACCGCCGACAAGGTCGAGAGCCAGGAACTCTGTTTCGCCCATGACCTCGATTATAGAAATGCCCTTGAGGCTGGAACTCCAGGGAAAATCGTATCCACTTCCGGAGATGAACTAGCCGATCACGAAGGCATTACTCACTTTACTGTGGGTCAGCGAAAGGGAATTGGTCTATCCGGCGGCCCCTTTTATGTGATTCGACTCGATTCTTCCACCAATCGAGTGGTTGTGGGAGGAGAAGAGGATCTCCTCGCATCGGAAGTGGAAGTCGATGAACTCAATTGTTTCCGCCCCATGCGTGTGGGCGAGCGCCTTGTTGGTATGCCCCGGTATCGTCATGAGGGGGCCGAGCTCGAGGTCCTCGAAGTCCGGACCGACAGGGCGGTGGTGCGTTATCTTGAACCCGAGCGGGCACTGACTCCCGGCCAAGTGCTTGCGATGTACGATGGAGATTGCCTGGTCGCGGGGAGTGTGATTCAGCGGGTGCTGGAGGGAGAAACTGTCAAAGGCTGAACCGAACCGCCAAATTTGAATGCATCCACATTGAGAAGATCCGATAGCTGGGGAGACCGGGCATAGCTATCGAGAAAATTTTCAACTATCAGTATTAGCCCCCACGCATCCATGGCGCGTCCACAACCTCCTCCACCTGCAATCCGGCTTCGGGATGCCACCTCGTCCCATCATACAGAACTGTTTCCCATGCATAAGTTCTGTCTTGGGCGTTGACTGTAATCAGTTTCCCTCCTTTGGCTACCTTCTCGCCGCCATAGCCCGCGAAACCGGTGGCCCTCCCGAATACCAATTCGATGTCTTCGAGTTTTCCACCGTAATCGTTCACATGATCGTGACCGCAAAAACACGCTCGGACCCTTCCGAGATCTTTCAGATGCCAGATACCGCTGCCATCCTCGCCGTAGTGAGAGACGTTCTCGAGTTTGAAACCTGCCGCAAGCTTTTCTTCCCAGACATACTGATATTGCAGGACCGGGATGTGGAGAAAGGTTACCATCGGAATCTCTTCAAGTCCCGATTGGCTGTCGGAAAATCCTCGAAGCCAATTCTCTTGCTCCTTCTGAATGCCGATATTGGTAGTGTTGAGACAAAGGAGTTCCCAAAGAGGGTTGCCCTCCTTGTCCTCGAGCATCACCGAATAGTTTCCAGATCCGGGGCCTCCGCGATAAAGAGAATTCTTGGCTTCGGTGAGGTGATCATGACCCAGCTCATAGTCGTCCAGCATGTCGTGGTTGCCCCAAGTGAAGAGCCAGGGCAAGCCGAGTGCTTCGATCTTCTCGACCGAGTATTCCATAAACTCTTTGCCTCTTCCCCCCGGGTTGTCATGCCACAAATCTCCGGATACCGCGAGAAGGTCAGGCTGAGTGAGATCGATCAGTTTCGGAAGGTTTTCGATTGTCAGCTTATCCATCACTTCTCCAAACTTATCTCGGCCGCAGAAGAAATGGATATCGGTGAGTTGGAGTATCTTGATCTTGGAAGGATCCCCGACCTGCAGGTGGCTCATCGTTTCAGGGTGTTTATTCGATAGAGCCAACCCGATCGGATCCTGTTTGCGATGAAAGCCAAATGATGGGTTTGCCATTAACCCCACAGCCGCTATCGAACTGCTATGGATAAACTCGCGTCTAGACCAATGATTCACAATAGGGTGGACCTCTCTTTCGAAGAATCTAAAAAGGGTTCAGGAACCGCGGGTACGAGCCAAAGATTCGTGAGGAATAGGGGATAAACTCTGACGCGAATATCATACGTGATTCCTCGGTCCATCCCTAACCGAGGCGGTCAAGGTTAAGGATTGTTCCTGGCGTTGGCTGACCGGCTCGGGGGAGTCGAAGGTTCGTTGTAAGTGACTGGTGGCGCGATCTTCCTCCTCCCTCGCTCGGGCAGAGTAGGGATCGAGTCCAACTTTGGAGTTGAAGGGGGCGCGATTCTCTTAGGTTTATCTTCACGTTTGAAAGGGTTGGGTGCATCGTCTGTGGGACGAATGTCGGTTTCGAGAAACCCATCGAAACGAGCCGATTTAATGCCCTTCTCGTCCAAAGTGACAAGAGCGCTTTCCGCGACTATGACATTGTCCGGGCCTGGTAAACGCTGAATGATCTTAACCTGTCGGGGGCAATAGATTTGCTTCGTCTTGTGATCGTACTCGACATAGGTGGTTTCGATTCGGTACTCGGTCGAGTTGTCCACAATGATTCTTCCCGCCGCGGTTCCCGACTGGATTCCCGCATGCCAGTGGATCTCATCCGCCCACACATAGAGGTCGGGTTTACGCTTCGGGTCGTACTTGTCCTCTTCCTTAAACCAGATACGTACAGGGTCTTTGAAATTTTCGGGTCCCTCGTAGGTGTAATGAGGGTTCCTTTGAGCATCGAGGACAAAATTGAAATTACTCCCCTTAGGAGGTACGAGGTTCTGGATGGGGTTGCCCCCACCGCCGCCACCAAAAGAGGGAAAACCGCCTGAGTCCTGGCTCCATCCAGTGCCAGTTCCAAAAGACAGTGCTGCTACAAATATAGAAACTAGAATGATCGATCGATACACGTTCGGGTCCTCTCTGCCTCAGCCTGTTTGGATTATACGCTCTAATCCTCAACGATGCCAACCGGCTACATTTGCCGTTCTAGTCGATCTCAATGGACAAAAAAATGGAACACATTTGCGTGTTCCGAGATAGTGTGGAGGTTTGTGTGTGTGATTTTTAGTGGGTTTGGGACCTCGCGGTAGCTGGACGAACTAACGAGGCTCGCCAACCGACCACCGCAAGAATTAGAAACCAAATCCCGCTGGAGGTTGAAGTAACAATCGGAGTCCGGAGGGACTTCAGATTGTTAAAAGGCTCAGTCATTTCAAGTAAACCGGTTCCCGACAAACCCATAAGGGATAAGAGAGCAACCGAAAGAAGACCTAAACCGACTGAACCTTTCAACATTCTTCTTTTCCTCGTTTTCCGTTGTTGCTTCTGATTATCGCATATTATGTTCCAATCTTTACTTAAAAGTCAAGAAAGAGCGTTAAGATGGTTTTCGGTTATTCGTATTTAATATATAACCCTAATGATTTCAGCTCTTTAATGGAAATTAGAAGACCGACAGGATCTCAGTTGGTGAGGGTGGTCTCAATAAATACCGCCGAAGAGGTGGGAAAATTTCATTACATTGTTGGGACATGACCGTCCCTATGCGGGTTGTGAGATACCGATTTCAGGAAAACCAATCGATTCAATTGGCCTCTTTGAAAGCGGACCTATGGGGTAGATCAAGGTTTGGGCTAACAACCCCGGTGATCTTGCAAAACCGTTTCCATGAGTCGAGAGCGTTCTCTTCCCAGATACGACGGTTCAAAAACGTCCCGCGTCGGCCCAAGGCTAGATTGGCGAATCGATCGGTTTGTCGCAGGTGAAAGATAGCATGACATCCCTCGCTATATTTTTCGTAGGAGTCTTCGATACCCGAGGGCATACATCTCATGTAAGGGCATAAGAAAAGTGACCACTCGGAGGGTTCTTCACCGCGGAAATAATGGGAGGCTTCGATCAATTCCATGAGTCCCAGCCCATACCTCGGGGACCGCAAATCCAAAAGAGCGACATCCCCCTCCTCCGTTAAGATGAGGTTCCCAGGATGAAAATCGTTGTGGAGCAGCTGGTATACCTGAGGAGAATAGGATTCAGACCAATCCCGATACCAAGCGAGAACCCGATCGGTCACCGACCCGAGTTCTGGATACAAGCGTGTGACCTTTCGCCATCGTTCTGAAAATCTTTGACGCCACCGGAGAGTCAGTCGAAAACCGCCCCAGCCTCCCACCTCTCCATACCGGTTGCGTGTGTGAGAGTGCAGTGCCGCCAAAGTTTCAGAGGCTTTTCCGATTGCGTCCACATCCTCGAGAAGGTTACGATATCCGACTCCAATTATGTGCTCCTCCAGTACCCAACTCGTGTCATTTGCCATTCCCCAGCGCTCAATCTTCGGAACACGCATTCCAAACCGTGAGAGGACCTGGTTGGCCTGGAGGTAACCCGTCAACCTGGGTTTCGAACTTGTGGGGTAAATCCTTAAAACTCTCGATTGGCCTTCCAGGGAGACTTGGTATACTTCCGTCGAGTAACCATCCTGGATCGGAGACAACCTTGCTTCAGGCGGGAATGAGGCCTCAGGTGCGATTGAGTTCGCCCATAATTCTTCGACTTGGGCGATGGGAGTCTCCACCGTAGGGATTCTCCTTCTCAGTTAGGAATCAGCGATTCCGTAAGATTCAGAAAGTTCTGACGTAAAGATTTTCCGGACAATGTAAGTACGGACTCGGGATGAAATTGCACACCGAAGATCGGGTATTCCTGATGCATCATTCCCATGATGGTGTCATCTTCCGTCCAGGCATTCATGCGCAAACATTGGGGAAGTGTTTCTCGTTCTACGACAAGCGAATGATACCGGGTCGCGAGTACTGGGTTGTCCAAACCACCGAATACACCCGTTCCATCATGATGAACACCAGAGGTTTTGCCGTGCATGATGGTTTTTGCTCGAACGATCTTTCCCCCAAAGGCCTGGCCAATTGCCTGATGGCCGAGGCAGACTCCCAGGATTGGGATCGTTACACCCGCCTTTTGGATCAATTCCATTGAAACCCCCGCATCGTCCGGCGTGCAGGGTCCGGGAGAGATGACGATCCCATCCGGCTTTCTTTCGATCACCTCTTCCGGTGTGATGAGGTCGTTGCGGATCACCTCGGAATCAGCACCCAACTCGCCCAAATACTGGACCAAGTTATAGGTGAAAGAATCGTAATTATCGAGAATAAAGATTTTCATGTTGTTTCTCAGGCGGCCGCGCCAACTGTTTCCTTGATCTCGCGGTAAGGTTGGTACTCATAGAAAGTGTTACGTCGCTGGGGGCGAAACCCCGACTCGGCGATCAGCCGACGGATTCGTTCTTCATTGGTCCGGTGCGTACAGGCCGCCGCGCTAACGACGTTCTCTTCCATCATCGTCCCGCCCATGTCATCCGCTCCGAAACGGAGTGCGAGTTGCCCGACCTGATCCCCCATGGTTACCCAGGAGGATTGGATATGTGGGAAATTGTCCAAGTAAATTCTGCCGAGGGCCTGCATCCGAAGGTACTCATAGGCCCCCACCTTCATCCCCTTCATCGGAGTATTGTCACTCTGGATCGGCCAACAAATGAATGCGGTGAATCCGTTGGTCCGTTCCTGAACTTGGCGGAGTCGTTCAAGGTGATCGATGCGTTCTTCAAGTGTTTCGATGTGGCCGAAAATCATGGTTGCAGAAGATGTGTAACCGATGTTGTGGGCGGTTTCCATCACATCGAGCCATTCCTGTCCCGTGCATTTAGTCGGGGCCAACTTTCTTCGGACTCTATCGGAGAGGATCTCCGCCCCTCCTCCCGGGATCGACCGTTGCCCCGCATCCCACAGATCCTGGAGAACCTTCTCCAACGACATCCCGCTGACATTTACAAAGTGGACAATCTCCGGAGGTGAGAAACCATGGACGTTGATTCGAGGATACTTTTCTCTCAACCGAGAGATCATGTCGGTGTAATACGAAAAGGGAAGGTCGGGGTGGAGGCCACCCTGAAGGAGAACCTGAGTCCCATCTAATTCAACCAACTCATCGATCTTCGCATCGATGGTATCCTCTGGAAGAACATAGCCCTCCTCATGCCCTGGAATGCGAAAGAATGCGCAAAACTTACAGGGTGTGATACAGATGTTGGTGTAATTGATATTTCGGTCGATGATATAGGTCACCGCCTCAGGATCGCCATTGGCCATCCTGACCTCAGTGGCCTGGTCCGCGAGATCGAACAAGTTCGCTTCTCGATAGAGTTTCATCGCTTCTTGAGCGTCGATTCGCTGCATTCTTCCATTTATCCTTGTTCGGTCGGTGTGGTTTTCGTTTCCTTAGTATTATTCAAAAAAATAGATCTGAAACCAGAGGTGAGCTCCTTGGAGTCTCAGCCTCTTCTGGAGCACAGATATAATCCAAGAATACCCTCCTGAATTCGTTTGTCCTCAATCGAGAAACCCGCGCGTCCAAGCAACTCGTCCAGGATCCAGTCATAGGTCGAGAATTCCTCCCGAAAATGCCCTTCGGCATCCTCACGCAGGAAATCGCCTCCAGCTGACGCCTGATGCGCGATGAAGGATTCAATGTTTTCGAGGGTATTCTCTTCTTCCAGGATCACATCGACTAGATAAAGGCGACCCTTGGGTCTGAGCAGCCGGTAGATTCTCTTCAATGCAATACCCTTCCAGAAGTCAGGGAGGTGATGCAGGGCCAAACTGCTAACTACCGCATCCGCTGAATGGTCTTGGGCCTGAAAGGTGAGAAATCCTGCATGGTGAAAATCGATGTTCGTAACATCTGCCTTCAAGGCCTTTGCCCGGGCTTTATCAAGCATTGCTTCGGATACATCGACCGCGTCCACCCGCGCACATCGACCCGCCGCCTGGATCGCGAAATTCCCGGTCCCTGTGCCAAACTCAATGAGCACATCCCCGGCGCCGATTCCGATCGCTTCGAGAATGGTATCGTTCTCTTTTTCAATATCGCGAAACTGAGAGTGGCTGGCGTCGTAAACTTCGGCTTCTTCGGGCAGGGCGTAGTCTTTGCCGACTTGCGTGAACTCGTCGTAATGCCAGGCCGGCGGGTGACTCGGTTTACTCGTATCCATTCTCTTTAAGCCAGCGCCTGAGTTCCGCCGGCTTGTCGGTAATCAATCCGGTGACTCCGAGTTCGACCAATCTTTTCCATTCGGCCGGTTCATTCACGGTGTAGGTCCAGAGTTCGAGCTCGTGTTCGCCAAACTTCGGATATGTTTGTGGGGTGATCTCTTCATAGTGCCACACCGCGATATCGATTCCCATCCGTCGGATATCGGTTAGTTTCTCGGCAGTCACTTCCTTGCCCGAAAGCGCGGCGAGTTTGGCATCGGGCAACCAGGTTCTCATCGCGGCCAGGAAATCCCAATCGAATGCCTGGATGACCAAATCCTCTGTGTAACCCAACCGCTCCACCAGCTTGGCATGGTCGAGCGCCGAACCCGTCTTCCGTTCGAGCAGAGTCACCGATCCCTTTTGAATGGTTTCGATGGATTCCTCGAGTGTTGCCACCCGAGCCCCTTTAAACTTTGCATGCTTCCATGCCCCGACATCGAGTTTTTGAACAGTCTCATAGGGGATGGTCTCAATCGAAAAATCGGTCGCGCCCAGAACTTCCGCCACATTCGACTTCTTCTCGAGGCCGCCGTCGTGATAACAGACCAAGTGACCGTCTTGGGTGACTCGCGAATCGAGTTCCACCAGGTCAGCTTGCTTTTCGACCGCGCTCTCGAAAGCGGCCACTGTATTCTCAGGGAAATGAAACGAGTCTCCACGGTGCGCGATCACTTTCACAGCCCAGGATCCTCCCTCCGAGAATAGACACAGGGCCAAGCCCAGAACCATTAGAGTGTTTTGTATTCTAGAGAACATGAAAGGAAGTTTATCCAGGCTTTTCCGTTTGTGAATGGGGGAAGGAATCAGCGCCCGATATCGGTTTGAGAAATGCCTGATGAGTGATTTGAACTTACTCCGTGGACGACAACCTATCGCAAGCAATCCCAAAGCACATCTCTTTAGATTCGAATTGATGTGACTTCCATATCTCTTCATGATTAGTTTTGGAATCGTGAGTCTTTTGTCTCGAATGGATTTCAGAAAGCACCTTCGCTTCTTGCTTCCTGACGAAGTCCTTGTCCATAGTGGCCAGCACAAAAGGGTGGCTCAGACGAACAACCTGAAAGGAATCAAGATGGATTGATTTATAAGGGGTAGCTCCACCGAGATTGGCGACCCGGTAGTCTCGATCCGGATGATCGGGAAAGAGTTCTCTCCTAGAGATTCTTTTCTTTCTTGGATCGGTTCATCCATCCATACTTTAATGGTTCAATCAGATGAACAAATCTCGCTTTCCACCATCTGGACCAGAGATCTAACAGGGTTATTTACTTGACTTTTACTTTTTTTCCAATATACCATTAGCAGAGGCTGGGTTGTCTTACGAGGCTTAAAGGTGGCCCAACAAGAAAAGAGGCTCATCTGTCATGATCGATTGCGATGTCCATGTCCGGTGGAGCAGTCTGGAACAGATCGCTCCGTATTTCGATGAACCCTGGCGGTCACAACTCATGAAGGGGCGACGTCCCTTCGGTTGGAACGGTTATCACAGTCCTCTCGGC
>JAJDBZ010000353.1 GCA_029261095.1 Candidatus Omnitrophota bacterium
CCAGCCCCAAAGCGTCTCGGGCTGGTCTTGCGAAACTAGGGTGGGACCGAGCGGTCGGATTCACCAAGAGTTGGTTGGCTGCGATCCATGCGAAACTGGGGAATTTCTCCGACTCGATTGAGGTCCTCGAGGATTTCATCGACCGATACACGAGGATCAATGGATTGAACCGTCACTTCCCAGTGGATACGGAGCTCCAGGCGGATATCTTGCAAACCGACGCCAACCTCGGATTCTCGGGTGTCCTGAACGAGCTTTTCCTTCAGGTCACCGATGGTAACATCCGGTTGTTTCCGGGCGTTCCGAAAAATACCACAGCACAGTTTTGGGGGTGGAGGACCTCCACTGGTCACTTGGTCGCCGCCGCTATAGCAAAGGGCAAGGTGGAGAGTGTCCTTATTGAAGCGACCCGCGCGGGAGATGTGAACTTGGTTTCGCCATTCGCGAAAACCCGACTGAGCTACAAGATCCGGACCAAAACCAAATCGGACAACAAGACCATGGCCAACAAGAAGGGGAAGGTATTGAACTTCGCCCTCAAAGCGGGTCAGAGGCTCGAGATTGGAAAGATGATTTCCACAACCCCTAAGAAATCGGCCACCACCGAAGCCACGGTGGAGGAGGAAGAGTAGGCAAAGGCTCCACCGAAGAGGCGAATCGATCATCGGAATGGATTCGGCAAATGACGTGAAAAGGCACATCAACGATGTGCCTTTTTCTATTGCGGCCTTCCTCCACTCACACAGATCTGTCAACAGAAGTTGGAACGAATCAAGGAGATTCGGTCTTCCCTATTCCATCGTCCCCACCCTGTTTACGGAACAAGAAACCGAGATCTCCTTGACTGGATTGGACTTTTTCGGCTTGGACGTTGAAGACTTCCTGAACCTTATTGGGAGTCAATACTTTCGATGCCTCTCCAACATCGACCAGCCGACCCTCATTCAGGACGACCGCCTCATCGGCGAATCTGAGTGCGGCAGAGAGATCGTGAAGAGCGATCACCACCGACTTCCCCTCCCGACTCAGGTCCCGGCACAAATGAAGCACATCCAATGCATGCTCCAAGTCGAGGTTTGAGGTCGGTTCGTCGAGTAAAATCGTTGATGCCTCGGTGACCAGACATCGCGCCAGAAGGACTCTCTGAATCTCACCCCCCGACAACCGGTTCGCGTGCCGGTCTGCGAGTTTTGCAATATCTGTCTTCTCCATCGCCTCACAAACGATTCTTTGGTCCGAATCTGAATGTGCGTTCATTCGACCAGTGTGAGGGTAACGGCCCATTTCTACGACTTCTCGCACGGTGAAAGAATAACGGAGCGAAATCGATTGTTGGACAATGGTGATCCGTTTCGCAATCTGGATGGGCGAAGACTCGGCCAAGGATTTCCCATCGAGATCGACTCTCCCTTCGGTTGGCGACCAAAGCCCGCAGAGGAGTCGGAGGAGTGTCGATTTCCCGGAACCGTTCGGCCCCACCAGCGCAGTCACCCGCCCCGATTCCAACGACAGGCTAGCACCGCGGAGAAGCCAACGACCTTCCTTTTGGATTCCAACATTGGTGGCGATGAGGGAACTCATAAGATTTCCAACTCTTTCCTCTCCCGAACGAGGAGAAAGAGGAAGAAGGGTGCACCAATCAGAGAGGTGATGATGCCGACCGGGATAACCTCCGGCCGGATGAGAGAGCGGGAAAGGATGTCCGCGGCGATCAGAAACCAGGCCCCGGTAATCGCGCTTGCGATATTGAGAGTTCGGTGGGAGGGGCCGATGAGTAATCGAAGGAGGTGAGGAATCATGAGACCGACAAAGCTGATGACTCCGCTGACTGAGACAGCGACGCCGGTGAGTAAAGCGGTGGAAAGCAGAATCCACCAGGTGACTCTCTCGGTTCCGACCCCAAGCGATCTGGCGCTCTCCTCCCCCTCCAGCATGATGTCGAGATCGCGCGCGTACCAGGTCGAGAGAAGGAATGCGGGGAGGAACCCGGCGAAAGCGATGCCGGCGTAGGTCCAGGAAGCGTCATCGAATCCCCCCAAGAGCCAGGCCACAATTTCGACCGCTGCTTCATAGTCTTTCCAAGACCAAGAAATCACCAGCGAAACACAGGCGCTCAACAGAAAATTGAGGGCCACTCCCGCTAAAAGCAACATCCCCACCGAGGTGGAACCTTCTCGATGGGCGAGCATGTAGATGACAAAGAGCGCGACGAAGGCACCCACAATGGAAAACATTGGGACCGCGAAAATGTTGACGAGGCCTGCGCCCGTCGCGAAAGCGAGGACTCCTCCCAGTGAAGCCCCCTGACTGGTGCCTACGAGGCCAGGAGCGGCGAGTGGATTCCTGAATAGGCCCTGCATTTGAACCCCCGCCACTGCCAGCATGGCGCCCACCAGTCCGGCCAGGAGGACTCTCGGAACGCGAATGAGCCAGACAATCGCCTGGTCCACCTCGCGGATGTCCGATAGATCGAACGTAAGACCGGGGATGGCGTGGGAAAGGAAAACTCGCATGACCGAGCCGATGGGAATGGCAGGGCCTCCAAAACAAATCCCCACACCCGCAATAAAGAGAACCAGCACGAATCCTATGAAGAGGATTCCCACAAATCTGCGGTTGCGTTTGGTTTGAGTTGAGGTGTCGATGATTTTGTCCTTCACCATTGGATAGGGGCGGGGGCATTGTGTGGGGTTTATGCGGTGCGATCAATCCGAGTGGGATTGAATCACGAAAGATACGAAAAAGGCCGAAAGGCACGATGGGAGGGGGAAGTCAACGACGTGCCGTTTTCTTCGTCCGTTTAGGCAACCTCTGTGGAGTTCGTGGTTCAACCCAGCCCAATTCAAATCCCATTCGAGTAAAACGTTTCCGCCAGAAGTTCCACGAGTGAAGCCGTATGCTGGGAGGCAGCCGTATAGAGTCGGTTAGAGACCAAGACCAGGTTCCCTGCCTTTGCGGCACGGGTCTTTTGGAGGACGGGGTGTTCGAAGAACCATCTTTTGGTGGCTTCTTCCGCACCAGGATCGGAACCGCAAACAACCCAATCGGGATCCCAAAAGGCTACCTGTTCAATTCCAATCTGGCCAAATTGTTCGACCCCGTTCTTCGCTGAAAGATTGATGGCACCGACTGTTTCGAGAATGTCGTCAAAGAGGGTCCCATCTCCAGCTGTGTATGCTGCGGGGCCGAAGGAGACAACTCTCGGGGGCGTCGCATCTCTGGGTCTCGATTTCGCAGCTTCGATTCTTCGGTTCAGTTCCACAACCATTTCTTCGGCGGCTGTCTCTTCCCCGATCAGATAGCCAGTCATGCGAATATTTTTCCGGATATCGTCAAGACTATCAAAGTCCGAGAAGCGGACAATCGGTGCGTCGCACCCCGCCTCGAGTTGCGCGACCATTTCTGCACGGCTGAAGCTTGCGATGAACACGATGTCCGGTTCGAGCGAGATCACCGCCTCGGTGCCATTTACCGCGCGGTCTCGATAGGGTTCGGCCTTGTCCAGAACGTTGCTGAATGCCGGATCGAGACTGACTGTGTGGATCCCGACCAAGCGGTCCATCGGACAAATATCGAGAAGGATCTCATCGGTCGTCAGGGTCTGGGAGACGATCCGCTTCGGTTTATTTGGGACTATGATCTCACCATCGATCGTTTGAATGGATCGCGGAAAACCCGCATCGAGTTCCGAATTACGCACCGGATTGGACGAGTCGCTCACCGGGTCTGAATTCTTTTCGGCCCCCTTTTTACCACACGCGGTAAAGAAGATGGCCAACACCAATAGCAGACAGATAGAGGTGCTCTTCCCTTTCACCTGATGACGCCTTTCAGATAGGCCTGTCTTTTGGATTCGGGAAGTTTCTCGATCGCATACCGCAGCATCGTTCGCGGCATATCCCGATAATGCTCTTTGAGAAACTTTTCCTCAGTGGGAAGATCGCGGTTCCCAACTTCTCGTAAGAGCCATCCTACCGCTTTATGGATCAAGTCATGATCGTCGTGGAGGAGAATACTTGAGATGTTGAGGGAGTCTTCGAAATCGTTCGCGCGAATGAAATGAAAGGTGGAAAGGATGGCTATCCGCTTTTTCCAAAGGTGTTTTTCGCGGGCTAGGGTGTAAAGCGGAGACCGGTCTTTATCAAACAAATAGGCGCCGACAATATGCTCAGCGGTCACATCGATCAGATCCCAATTGTTGATAAACCGAGTCGAACGAAGGTACATGCGGTAGATCTTTTCTCGTTCGGTTAAGTCACCCTTTCGAAAGTGGCCGATCAGGATGATTAAGGCAAGCAACCGCTCCTCATGCCACTCCGATTGGAGAAGTTTGGCGCAAGCGGAAA
>JAJDBZ010000354.1 GCA_029261095.1 Candidatus Omnitrophota bacterium
GTTGCGGCTTGTTGTTGCGCAATTTTTTTCATCTGTTCTTGAGGGGAAAGTTGCTCACCTTGATTTCCGCCGGGCTTGCGTTGGCCTGGATTCTGCCCCATCTGGTCTTTGAGCTCCTGTGTTTGCTGATTGATTCCTTTCTGCTGAGAGAGCATCTTTTTGATCCCCTGGAAGTAACCCTCTAATCCAGAAGAACTTTGACTCTGCGAACTGGTTTCATCGATGGATTCAATCAGTTTTTCGATCGCTAAGTTTGTGGAGGCCAATGCCTGATGGGAGCGGAGTGAGACGGCTATTGGGGTGTCTTCTTCCATCACTTGGGTGTTCTCTCTCCATTGGTCGGAAGCACGGTCTAAAAGTTTCACGACTTCAAACTCCGCGAAAGGATTCTCTTTTGCGATCTCGGTAAACTCTTTAGAAAGGCGAGAAGACTCTTGACGGTACCATCCCATCTCCGTTCCCAGACGGCTCATTCGGTCGACATTGGGCCAATCGGCTAATCCCTTATAGCGGGATAAGGATTGGTCTGTTTCCTCTCCTTCACCTGAGAGAAAAAAGGAGCGGTCGAGAATTTCGCGCATTTTGGCTAGGACTTCCTGCATATCCGGTTGGGATCCACTGCAACAACCACTGAGGGACTGTGCCATCTGTTGCATTTTTTGGCTCGCTTGGGACTGACTTTTGGCGGCTTGTTTCATTTGATTCTGCTCAAGTTGGGATTGTGCCGATTGCTGCGATTCTTGAATGGAATCGCACATCTCGCCCTGATTCATCTGGTTCAAACTTTCCGCCATTTGGTGTTCTTTTTGGTTCGCCTCTTCGGTTAGCCTTTTCAACTCCTCCATGAGTTTCTCAGTCTCGTTGTTCAATTGTTCCTGTCGTTCGGCCATCGCCTGATTTTGCTCGGGGGCACTCTCTTGGCTTTCCGATGATTCAGACTCGGAAGAATCGGCGAGTTGTTCTTGTTCGGGAGAATCCTTTTCTTTCAATCCTTCTTCGGATTCTTCATTGTTGCCTTCGTTCTTCTCCCCAGATTCTTCGGACGATGAAGCTTCCTCTTTGGATTTCTCTTCAGACTCCGAACTCTCAGATTGTTCGGAATCGGTCTCGTCGGATTGAGATTCTTCCTCGTCCGAGGGCTCGCTCTGTGTATCGGAAGCCTCTTGGGAATCGCTGGTCTCTGGATCGTTATTTGCCAGTTCTTCGCTGTCCTGTGGTTTCGAATCCTTCTTCTCCTCAAGCGCCTCTTCAAGACGGTCAATCATCTCATCGACACGCTCTTCGAGGTTCTCGTCAGGGTCTTCGAGATCTGTCCCCTCTTCCGCCACCTCCGCTTGGACTTCGGCCTTCTCTTCCTCTGAAAGCTGGTCGAGGGTTGAATCCTTGAGTTCTTCCTGTCGCTCAGCTAACTCTTCAGCTTGATCTCTGAGCGCCTCGACTTCCTGTTCTAACCAAAGATTCTCCAGCAAGGAGAGTTGGCGATCGAGTTGTTTCTCAAAATCCTCCAATGACTCTTCTGTTTTTTCGAGTTCCTCGGGGCGAAGTTCCTCCTTCTGCAGTTGCTTGAGGGTCTCTTGCAGTTCCTGGAGAATCTTCTTGGATTCCTCGGTCATCAATTCGTCCATCAGCTCCTGAACTCGCTGAAACTTGTGAAGCGTTCGCAATGCCTGATTCTCATCCTCCGACAATCGTTGCAAAGTCTGATCGAGCTGGTGCCCCGCCTCTTCGAGTTTCTTTTGCAGGTCTTGTTCCTTTTGGAAAGTGTCCGCAAGTTTTTTCTGGGCGTCGAATTTAACATCCGGATCGGAAAGGTTGGCGCGATTCCTTTGAAGGTCCTTTCGGATCTCTTCAAATTGACGATTGATTTGCTTTTGTTCATCCAGAAGTTCCTGGAGGCCATCGACGGACTTTTCTCGAATCGAAGCCATTTCATCCAGGTTTTCTTCCACAGAGGGGTATCTCACATAGTAACTCGGACTGACCCCTTTCCCCGGAGTGTCTTCGCCCCGATAGTCGAATGCTTCAAACCAGTAGACCACCTGATCCCCGGGCCAAAGATCTAGAGATGACAAATCGAGTAGTGTTTCCCCAAGATAGGGGGTGGCACTGCCGACCTCACCCATCAGGTTTTCGACCAATGTAAGATGATGATGGTGCCCCGAAGTGGGCATCCCATTGTCCACTCGATAGAGGATTTCGACCGAAGAAAGTCCGATGTCATCACGCGCAGCCATCTTGATCGGAACCTTAAGGTCGACGGGCAAAGTGACTTCTCGGGTGGGGGAGAGAATTTCAACTTCAGGGACAGAGTCTGGCACTGCGGTTATATGAAGGATCTTTGAAATGCCTTTTTGACCGAAACGGTCTGCCATCGCCAATCTCATCCGAACGTTTTCAGTTAAAACCACTTGATGACTCAATACTTGGGACGATCCACTGGTCAGAATGTGGGAGGCCAGGACAGATCGAGTTGGAGAAAGAATCTCGAGGGTAGATGAAACGACCGGTCCATTCGTCAACCAGTTAACTGCGACCTGAGAGGAAGCGAGTGCCTCGAGTCTCTGGTTGTTGACCTCGACCCGCGTGGGGTGGTGGGCATACTCGGGGGATTCGATGGCCACTTCTGTTTTGTCTACCGCGGGCGGGTAAATCGGAATAAGTTTGCAGATAGATCCAAGACCTGAGTCTCCTGAAAGGCAGATTTCTGTCTCTTGATCGACAAGAATTCTAACCAGTGGGGTTTCACGCTTCTCCGTCGCACGAAGTGTCCCAGCAACATTCCATTCAGCGCTTCCTTTTCTCACGAGGAGGTCGATCGCTTGCCCTTGCATCAGGATGCCCCATTCGAGGTTGAGAATTTCCTTTTCACCAACTGATGAAAAGACCAACTCTTGTTTGTGCGGAACTTCCACACGATTGGGAAGGTCGAGGGAGAGAGTCAAATCCTGGACCAATTGCGGATTCCCATATAAATGCACCCTTACGAGTTGCTGGGTGAATTCAGGAACGATCGCAACAAAACCCACCAGGGCAATACCGCCCAGGATTCCGAATCCAAGCAGGGTCTTTCGTGTCGTAGGAGAGAGGCCGAGTCGCGCCCATTCAGGGGAGGGCAACTCATCCACCTCTGTGCGAAGCGCATCGATTAGGGAGGGAGAGAATCCAAGGTCTTCGATTTCCTTGCCGTGGCTGTCAAGGTAGACAAGCGTTGAGAGTTCGTTTTGGTATTCGGGATGGGCCTGCTCGAGTCTCCTCAAAATCCCGCTGGAGTTAAACAGCGCCACAAAAAAAGATCCTATTCGCCAACTGATAAGCAGGAGACAAAATACCCACCAGGAATACATTGCAACTTGTTGGATTCCAGATGGGAGGCTGATCATTTCCAGGAATGCGGCGAGCAACAACGAACCGCCGCCTAGTGCGGCTAAGGTCGTCAGCAGGTCCAAACAACCCCACAAAATGAATCGCTGATGCGTTTTTCTGAGAATCTTTTTCATTGTTTCACCAATAAGGCATCGATTTGTTCTTCATTGAGGTCACGGCTGATGCCAACCAGGACACTCGGTTCATCCCCGGATCGCAGGACGATTGTGTTTGCGGGAAAACCGCCCTGTTTCATTATCTTAACACAAGAATTCGCGAACTCCTCCCTCTCGTCATGACTATCCCAGTGGGATACCCAAACCAGGAGGTGTTTTTCTCCTTTTCTAAGAAGGAAATAGCGATCGCCACCCCATCCTTCCGCCGCTCGATGTGCTTCCGTTATCCTCAAATTTTCCTCCATCAGGGTCCTGATTAAGAATTCACCCAGGGTATTCTCCCATATATTCTCCCACCCGCTGGAAGTGATGGGTTCGAGGAACTTGGGATCCACATCGATAGGGGGATCATCGCCATTGGCGAGTTTTTCCGGGTGGAGAATCTGTTCGGTTGAAACTGGGGGGTGGGTATAGAGGTAGTCGACCAACTGCCAGTCGAACCCCGTGAACCGTCTCTTTGAGACCAGGCGATCATTCTCAATACGATAGTTCGACATGAGTTCGAGAAGAAACATTTCACCGCCCAAATAGGGAAAAATCAACGATCCTTGATAGAAAGTCGGGGCCGAATAGAATGAGCCTTGGTCCATGAAAAGGCTAATCAAGAGTGTCGAAACCATCCCCTGAATTCCCAAACGCTTGCCATATTCGAGCATCGAAAGGGTCGCATCGCCTTCGACCAGACACAGCGCGGCCAGAGCACGGTCATCGTTGTGAATGTCTTCGATCGGAAGTGATCGGAGATCGAAATGTTGATCAGTCAGAGCATGGGTCAATTCGTGTTCAAGGATGATTTGAACCAGTCCGACTTCGAGCGATAGGTTACCGACCACCATCATTTCCTTACCAATCGGATCGTATAGTCCCGCCACCTGTTCTCCCACCATCGCGAGAAGCATCTTGTCAATTTCGAGACCCGCTGGTATTGCACCGAGCAAGGAGAGTGCTGTTTCTATCCTTTCAAAATCTTCATCGCTATAGACTCGAGAGATTTCCTCCCTAAACAGTGCAGGGATATCTGCTCTGGATATCCGAGTCATGGGTACAGTTTCTTTGAAATCAAGACCGCGAATTCGAGCGGTCTCCTCCAAAATTTCTTGGAAAACTTCTTGGTCAGAACTCTTAGATTCGATCGAAGTTGGTTCGGCCATCAATATGGCTGTGGGAAGAATAAGTATGGTGATTCGAATAGGCGCAAGAACAAAGAGACGGTTATTCATGGGCCTCTAGGAGCTGGGCTCGTTTTCGGAGGGTATTTCTCGACATACCCAGAATTTTCGAGGCTTGAACCTGGTTCCCTTGCGTTAAATCCAAAGCCTTCTCTACTAAAGCCAGTTCGATTTCGGGCAGAACTGGCGAGCAGATTCCATGTTGTTGAAGTTCAGTTCGAGCCTTCTTCAGTTTAGACTCCAAATGTAAATCCAAGGATTTCTCCACGCCCTTTTCGTTGACATCCGAATGGACCGCAGAGGGTCCATCGCCCAGACCAAGAGTATCGGGAGTAATGGCCGTCCCGCGGCACTGGACCAACACCCGACGAATCGTATTCTCCAATTCGCGGACATTGCCAGGCCAATCATATTCTACGAGTGCGTTTAGTGTTTCCGGTGGGATGGCGGGTGCTTTAACTCCGTTCAAGTTCGCGTGCTTGTTGACAAAGTATTTGACCAAATCCGGGATGTCTTCCTTGCGGCGTCGAAGAGGAGGCATCTCGATGCTAACCACATTCAACCGGTAGTAGAGGTCTTCACGAAACAACCCCTCTTTGACCATTTCCTCAAGTGAGCGGTTGGTGGCGGCTATGATACGGACATCGACTCGCTTTCCCTGAGCGGTCCCGATTCGGGTAACAACCCGGTCCTCAAGAAACCGTAAGAGCTTAACTTGAGTCTCCAGAGGCATTTCTCCGATTTCATCGAGAAAGACTGTCCCACCCTCTGCCTGTTCAAACTTCCCGATCTTCCGTTCGTGGGCCCCGGTGAAGGACCCCT
>JAJDBZ010000355.1 GCA_029261095.1 Candidatus Omnitrophota bacterium
TGAACAACCGCCTTGGCATCGTACTCCGGAAGGTGAACATATTTGGCGACATCGAGAAGAGACCTATGTCATTATAGCATCTCTCATGCGTCGCTCACTCCCTTTTACTCCGGACGATTTGATGCAACTAATCGATTGGTGTTGCAGGGTTTACATGTTCGCAACGCATCTCTACCCGCTCGAGAATACCTGCCAAGCGGCTATCCGATACTTTAACTCAAATGATCCTTCTACCGAGATGCGAAACGCAGTTTACAGATTGAGTGTTGCTCTTCGGGTAATCGATGATTACAAACTCAATGATATGGTGCTGTCCATAGAACAGGTAATCTCCCAGTACCCAGTCTCAGAAGAGAGTCAACCGCCAGAAAGCACGTTCGCGGATCATCGGCCTATTCAGCCTGCGCCAGCCGGAAATCCCGTAGTATTAGTTCGGCTTAAACAACACTATGGAATGCTCGAAAATGATGAAGTTCCGACCGATGTCATTGGATTGGACCAATTTCCCTTAAGAGCGGATTCTTCACTCAAGTCAGAACACGATCTTTTGACCAAAATGTTTGATCAAATCGCGGAAACATCCACATATGGCGGGCCAATTCTCGAATCGTCAGAAGTAGGTGGCCAAATCCTTGCGATGGACGGCCGGAAACGAGGCCTTGTCCTGCTTGCGGCAGCCGAACGAAGCGCGCAAGCATTGCTGGTCCCAATCCACCATCTTGCCAGACAAGAAGCCGTACCGGGGCGCTATGCGGCTATGGTAGCACTACGGGAACTACTCTCGGAGCCTTTCGAATTCAACCGTGAATCGTTCTTCGACTTCCTGCTGACGCTGTCCGCAATTCCGATCCAAAACCGCCCTGTTAATCCGTCTGCGACAATCGCTGATTGGATCCAAGAAGAACTATCAGGAGATTTACTGGGGGAAGGAGAGCGATATGTGCTACACCTCTTTCGAGCCTCTCTCGTCGGTCATCAGGTCTTGGGATCGTCATCGGAAGATGTGAGACGACTTACGCAAATGATTGGCGATGGCGCGACTTTTATTCTGCATTCAGGTGAAGTGTGGTCCGAGGCGCTCAATTCCGAAATAGGAAAACGGACGACCGAAGAACTGCGCCTTTGGATAAGACTGATTCTTCATTTGCTCTCTGCAACGAGCTCTCGGCCATCTAAACACTGGATCACTACCGCCGCGGATTCCATTAAGGATATTGGTAGAGATAAGGTGAAAGCACTTGAAATTCGCTTATTTGAATTGGTCGATAAGGGTAGAACCGTCCCTCCAGTGCCCGCGGGCACTTGGGACACACGCGGCAAGGGGGACACCATGCAGGAAGAGAACGCGATTTGCCTGCGTGGGTTTCTTTGGATGGTCCCCCTGCTCGATCCCTCGCCCGAACTCATTCGGCTTGTCGGGACAGTCGGCATTTCCGCGTACCGGAAGGTCCCCGGTGTCGGACCGCGAGCTGTCAAAGTGGGCAACGCGGCGGTCTATGCCCTGTCGGAGATCGAAGGGTTGGATTCGGTCGGACAACTCGCGAGGCTGCGGGCGAAGGTGAAATTCGGAACAGCTCAGAAGATGATCGAAAAAGCCTTTGAAGTCGCGGCCGAGAGAGAGGGGGTGTCCCGCTCTGAAATGGATGAGTTGGCGGTCCCGGAATATGGGTTGACCGAGGTCGGCAATCGGGTGGAAACGCTCGGAGATTTCACCGCCGAGTTGACCACCGATGCGATAGCGACCGAATTGAAATGGATCAAACCCGATGGCAAGGCGCAAAAATCCGTTCCGAAAACAGTCAAGGAGGGGTTTGGGGAAGAGCTGAAAGAACTCAAAGCCGCCGCCAAGGATATCCAGATCATGGTGTCCGCCCAAAAGGAACGGCTCGATCAACTCTTCCTGAAACGAAAGACGTGGCCCTTCTCGGTTTGGCGAGAGCGTTATCTCGACCACCCGTTGGTCGGCATCTTGTCTCGCCGGTTATTCTGGGAGGTCGAGAATGACGGCGAGAAACAGGCGATCATCTGGCTCGATGACGCCTTGGTGGACCTCGAGGGAGAAGCATTTGAGGTTGAAGATCCGGATGCGGCGGTCACCTTGTGGCATCCGTTCGGTCACTCGACCCACGCCATCATGGCGTGTAGGCGGTTCGTGGAAACTAACCGAATCCGGCAACCTTTCAAACAGGCGCACCGGGAGATCTATTTGCTCACCGAGGCGGAGCAGAATACAGGCGTTTATTCCAATCGATTCGCGGCGCACATCATCAAGCAACATCAATTCAACGCGCTGTGCGGCCAACGCGGATGGAAGAATTCGCTTCAGTTGATGGTGGACGATTCCGTTCTACCGGCGCATAAACTGATTCCGGAGTATGCTATTCGCGCGGAGTTTTGGGCCAATGGAATCGGGGAAGACTTTGGTACGGATACAACCGACACCGGAACTTTCTTGCGCATGTCGACCGATCAAGTGCGCTTCTATCCGATCGACGACCCTCTTGGGGCGGGTGGAATGTGTTACGGCGAGAACTTTGGTCATGAGGCGGCCAACCCCATGCGTTTGCAGGATGTGCCCGGCTTGGTGTTTTCCGAAGCGATGCGCGACGTCGATTTGTTCGTCGGCGTTGCCAGTGTCGGCAACGATCCCACCTGGGCGGATGGCGGTCCGGAAGGGCAACATCGGGATTACTGGCACAGCTATTCGTTTGGCGATCTGAACGAAACCGCCAAGACCCGTCATGGCATTTTGGAAGGCCTGGTTCCGCAGTTGAAGATTGCCGAGCGTTGCACGTTGACCGATAAATTCCTGGTGGTTCGAGGGGACGTGCGAACCTACAAGATCCATCTCGGGAGCGGCAACATCCTGATGGAACCGGATGACCAATATCTCTGCATTGTCGCGGGACGTTCCCAAACGGATAAGAGTACGGGCAAAGTATTCCTTCCCTTTGAAGGCGACAACATGTTGTCGATCATCCTCAGTAAGGCGATGATGCTCGCGGAGGATCGAAAGATCGCCGATCGGACGATCCTGAATCAGATTCGAAAGAGGGGGTTGTCGGTTTAATGCGGAACCCATTGTGTCGCCATCGGGGATTGCGGGTGCTGATGAATCACCCTCTTTGGATACTGTTTGTCGCGGTCGTTTCGGTCGGGTGTGACAGGTCGCTGGCCGCGGGGGATGGGGAAACCTCCATCAACCCACCGCCACCCCTGCGAGCCGGGGCGGCTTCCATGGTTATCACTCCGCCGGTGGGGAGTTGGCAGCAGGGGGCGGGGGTGACTCGGAAGGGAGAATCCATCCGGGATGACCTCGAAGCCAACGCTCTGTACCTGACCGATGGTGAGACCCACCTCTTGCTCATGAGTTGCGATCTGGTTGGGTTGGAGATGTCGACTGTCCGACCGATTCGCGAGGCGATCTCCGCCGCCACAAAGATCCCGCCACGCAGTGTGATCATTACCTGCACCCATACCCACGGGGGCCCCTCGCTGGTTCGCACGAACTACCACATGCCCGTGGATGAAGGCTACATCGAACAACTCGGTCCAAAACTGGTCGAGGTGTCGCGCGCCGCCATCGCTTCCGCCACACCTGCGCGGGTCGGTTGGGGGATGGGCGAAGTGCGGATCGGGTATAACCGTCGGGTGTGCTGGGCCGATGGGACACACAGCATGCACGGCGACATCCATCGCCCAGACTTCGCGGGTCTGGAAGGTCCCGACGATCCCGCGCACCTCGCGATTTTTGTAACCGACATGGAGGGCAATCCAATCGCGGTGGCCGACCACAACACGTCGCACCCGACCACATTCTACGCTGCCGGAGTCTTCTCGTCGGACTACCCCGGCGTCGCGCGCGAGAATATTCGGCGGGAATTAGGGCCGATCCCTGTCCTCCATTTCAATGGCGCTCAAGGAGATATCGCCATGCCCAATCTCCTCGAACCCGAACAAGTCGACCGTGAGGAGCGGATGAATCGAATCGGCGAAAGACTCGCCAAGGAAACTCTCCGACTCTATCGACAAGCGGAGTTTCAGTCGAATGTGTTTCTGGGTCATGCCTATACCGATCTGCCGGTCGAAATCAGGCTCCCCGATAAAGAGGAAGTGGACGCCGCGCAAAAGGTTTTGGACCGTGTCGATGCGGGTGAGGAGATCAGAGGGATGGAACTGATCCTCGCCTTCGGGACCGTGCAACTTCGAGAACGTTATGGCGAAGAGTCCTCCGACACGCTCCCCGTTCATGCTATCCGAATCGGCGATGTCGCCCTGGTGACCCAACCCTGCGAACTTTATTGCCAGTTCGGTATCGACATCAAACGCCGCAGCCCGACCCCGCTCACCGCGGTGATCGGAATGGCGGATGGCTATAACGGTTACTGCCCGACCATCGCCGGAGTCCTGGGCGGCGGCTATTCCGGCCAACCCATCAGCTGGACCCGCCTCGAACCTTTCGCCGGCTACCGTATCGTGGAATCGGCCGGCCCGATGCTGAACCGTCTGTGGCGGGGGGATGAGAAGGAGTGAGAGCTAAGGCGAACCTCTCACGACACGAGCTGATGAAAGATGATCTCTAAGAGATCTCCAATTGAACCCGAATCGCTTCGGCCACCCTCTCCATTTCGTCTGCAGTCAGTGTCCCCGCCTTCCGGATCAACCTCTGTTTGCTAACCGTCGCCACCTGATCGGCCATCGCCTTTCCCTCTTTCCCTTCGAATTGGACAGGGGCTTCGCTCGGGTAAAGACGGTCGACATGGCTGGTGAGCGGGACCACCTGGACACGGTTCATGAAAGTGTTGGAGGCATCGTTGCTGACAATGACGGCCGGGCGAATTTTTTTCACTTCGCCGCCCAGCGACCGGCCAAAATTAACCCACCAGACCTCACCTCGTTTCATTTAGCCCCGCCTTGAAAGTCCCCTCGGCCCATTTCAAAGCTTCCTTCTCCCGCTTGGCGTCCTTGGCCATTTCGGCATAGGCTTCCTCTAGGTTCGGTCGCACCACATGAGGCCGAACAAGGTCCTCCACAAACTTGCTGATCTTGCGAGGCCCGACAGTCCGATAGAGGCCCTCATAGATCTCCTCATCCACAGTGATAGTCAGTTTCTTCTGCATGGCGGAAACTCCTTCCACGTGTAGTATACGTGGAGGGAATGGGTCGTTCAATAGAAGAGGGCCCTCCCCCGCAGACTTAGCCCAACCTCTCACGACCCGAGCTGACGACAGCCATGCAACACCTGTCTTCCCTATTCGCCGTGATACTCGCCCTCATCGTCATACCCGCGAAAGTTTTCAGGAACGGATAGCCGGAAATGTCGAAGAGATCCCAATTAACTCGGAGGTCGAAGAATTGGCTCAAGCATATGTCGATGCAGAAGTCCTCGGTGAAGCCAGTTTTGCCGACGCAATCCACGTGGCGGCCGCGACTGTGGCCCGGGCCGATGTCATCGTAATCTGGAATTTCAAGCACATCGTCAACTATAATAGAATAAGGAAATTCAACGGGGTCAACGCGCTCGAGGGATATACGCAGATCGACATCCGCAGCCCTCTGGAGATGGAAGATGAAGACGAAAACGTTTGATTGCGTCGAGATGAAAAACGAAATCCAGGCCCAACGCTGGCGCGAGTACCAGGCCCACAAGGACGAATACCCCTCCTACGCCGCATTCATCGAGGCCCGAGCCCAGAAGTCGGAATGGGTCTCGAAGGTGCGCGCCCAAGCCAATCGGACTTAAACCAACATCTCACGACACGAGCATAACGACAGCCATGCAAAAACTTTTTTCCTAATGCCCCTGTTTCCAGGAGCCAACGATCCTTGCGGTGATGTCAAGCACGGGTGAGGTTCTTCGCGTTGCCTCGAATTAAACCGCCTACTCCACCGCTTGTGCGGGCCCCCGTCAATTCCTTTGAGTTTCAAGCTTGCGCTCGTACTCCCCAGGTGAGGCACTTAATGCGTTAGCTACGGCACGG
>JAJDBZ010000356.1 GCA_029261095.1 Candidatus Omnitrophota bacterium
AACCCGAAAGATTTTGGTCGGCCCGGACACATCTTCCCATTGGCAGCCGATGAGGGCGGAGTACTCAAGCGGGCAGGGCATACCGAATCGGTGATCGACCTCTTGAAACTGGGTGGGATGCATCCCACCGGAGTGCTTTGCGAGATTCTCGATGACGATGGAACCATGGCGAGAATGGAACGTCTCGAAGAAATCTCCGAGGAACATGGCTTGGGTATTCTAACTCTTGTCGATCTCATTGCTTATCGGATGCGGAATGAACGCTTGGTCAAAGAGGTGACCCTCTGCAACCTTCCGACCGTCTATGGGGAATTCAAGGTCCACGCTTTTACCACCGAGGTTGACAGTTACGAACATCTCGCGCTGGTGAAGGGAGAGATTAATCCCAACCAACCGACACTGGTTCGCATTCACTCTCGGTGTCTGACTGGCGACCTCCTTGGTTCTCTTCGCTGCGATTGCGGCGACCAACTCCAGTACGCGCTCGAGAAAATTGGAGAATCGAATTCGGGGGTCCTTCTTTACCTCAACCAGGAAGGCAGAGGGATCGGACTTCACAACAAGATGAAAGCCTATCATCTCCAGGATGAGGGAGCCGATACTGTCGAAGCCAATGAGAAACTCGGTTTCAAGGGCGACTTGAGAGATTATGGCATCGGGGCGCAAATTCTGGTGGAACTCGGCGTACGACGCATTCGTCTCATGACCAACAACCCGATGAAAGTGGCTGGTATCGCGGGGTATCACCTAGAGATTGTGGAAACTGTGCCGGTGGTGGTTAAACCGAACCCCCATAACAGCCGATACTTAAAGACTAAGAAAGAAAAATTGGGGCATCTGCTCCCGGATGATGAGGACTGAAGTGAAGATACTCGAAGGAAATCTCACCGCGAACTCAGCGGCACGTTTCGCCATTGTGGTGAGCCGGTTCAACCATTTCATTACAGGACGGCTCCTCGAGGGAGCGCTCGATGCCTTTCGCCGTCATGGAATCAACGAAGACCAGGTCACCGTCGCATGGGTTCCGGGCGCCTGGGAGATCCCGGTTGTCGCCGGTCGGTTAGCGAACTCCGGGCAGTATACTGCGATCCTTGGGGTCGGAGCGGTGATTCGTGGTTCGACCGATCACTACGAACATGTGGCTGGCGAAGCCGCGAAAGGGTTGGCCCAGGTCGCCACCTCTACCGGTATTCCCACGCTGAATGCGATACTCGCGACCGAGAACCTCGAACAGGCCATCGAACGCGCGGGCAGCAAGCAGGGAAACAAAGGATTCGAAGTCGCCTGTGCCGCCATCGAAATGGCGAACCTGATGGAACAACTCCCCCCGGCTTGATGATGAGATTTGTATGTCCTCTTTAAGATCTCAAGCCCGAAGACTCGCGGTCCAGATCCTTTTTGCCCTTGAAGAAGGGGGTGGGAGGGACCAACCTCTCAAAGATCTGCTGACCGCCGCGGCTCCAAGAGCTCCCAAGGAAGCGGTCGCGTACGCCACCGAATTGGTCGCCGGAATCGAAGCCCAACAAGCGGTTTTGGATCAGCGACTCGGGGGAGCCGCTGAACACTGGAGCCTCGAACGTATCCACTCGATCGAGAAGTGCATCCTCCGCCTGGGCCTTTACGAACTCACCTATAAACCGGACATCCCCGCAAAAGTCGCCCTCAACGAGGCCATCGATCTTGCCAAACGTTTCGGCGATGACGAAGCCTGGCGCTTCGTAAACGGCGTCCTGGACAAACTCGGAGCCGAGCGGATTCAGGCGGAGCAGGAGCAATAGCCGTCTCTACTTGTGTCCATCACACGAAGGGGTAAATTCCAGTGTTCACCTTGGAAGATACTAAACTCTGATTTTCTCGAAAACTTCTCTAGGCGTCATTCCGACCTTCGGGAGGAATCTGATAGGCGCCGAAGGACTTCCACAGACATCAACCTAAAAGGGTGGGGTCTCTCCCCTCCGCAACTCAAGAAGAATCACCAAGTGGGTTTCTCCCAGCAGATTTCTCCTGACGTTGAAATGACAATCTTTGAATTTTTCAATTTCCCTTAGTTTTTCCTCTCATCAGCAGTCACCCCGATGCATTTTGAGAATTAAATGAGTGTCCTCTCCTCCCCCTACCCTCCAAAAACTGTTCCTTTACTATCTCTCCCATTCGCTGAAGCATCCATATCTCAATTTCGGAGTTGTGTAATCGAATGGGTTATTCTTTAGAAATCAAACCGTGGCAAAAGTATCTGGTCCTCGCCCTTTTCGCGATCGGGATCTGGACTCGCCTCTACAACCTGGGGGACAAAGCCTTTCACCACGATGAGTCCATCCACTGTTTTTATTCCTATCAGATGGCCACCGATGGACGGTTCAAAGGGGCCAATAACAACGATGTCACCTTCGGATACAACCCGGTCTACCACGGCCCCTTTCTCTACCATTGGGGAGCCCTCTTCTTTTTCATTTTCGGAGACAACGATTTCACCGCGCGCCTTCCATATGCGGTTTTTGGGATATTCTTACTGTGGCTGGTTTGGGAGGCCCGTAAACTGACTGGCATCCCCATGGCGATTGGAATGCTCGCGGCGGTCACCCTTTCGCCTATTGTCGATTACTACTCTCGGTTTGCACGCAACGATGTCTATATCGGAACCGCATTCTTCGCGGTCGTAATTTATGCCGGACTCTACCTGAAGGAAAAAAAATCCTGGTATCTCCTGCTTGCCGCGCTCTTTTTGGTCCTGGGTTATTCGATCAAAGAGAACTCTTATGTTTATGGGTTTTCCCTTGGCATATTCGCTGTGGCCTGGGGAATGGTTCGCGCTTTCAAGTACGGAAAGAATGAGATCCGCAGTTGGTTTGCCGACTACCATCCCTTCCTCGTTTTGCTCACTCTGTACGCCTGTTTCAGCACTTTCGTTTTTCTCTTCGTCGCGGTTGACTACCGTGTCGACCCCGACAAGCACGGATTTGTCGGAGGGGTCCTCCATATCGTCGAGAACGCCTTTGTCTCCGAGAAACTTGCCGCCAACGAATCCGGGATGGAACTACGCGACAAGATCAAGGATCAGACCCGATTCTTCACCGACAAGGATCGCACCACCGCGAAGAGGATTTATTTGATTTTTGCTTTCTTGGTCACTGGACTGTTTCTCTCAGCGCTCGAGTTTCTCCGTCATATCTTTACATTGAAATCGAACGATGTTCCTGAGCAGGAAAGGAAACCGAAAACCTCGGAAGAGGAACAGCGATCCCCCGCGGTCCCCCTCGGGTTTGCTTTTGTTCTACTCTCCTTTTGGTTCATCCTGCTATGGAAGTCAGTCTCAGATGCCTCAGTGGTCGTCTTCCTTTTCGCGGTTGTCCTTTGGATCGCGTTCGAGGTGATTCGAAGCGATTATCTCGATATGAGCGGCGATTCACCAAGATCTCCCCGTCTCCTTCGATTCGCTTCCCCGTGGCTCACTGTCGCGAGTTGTCTCGCCATTATCGCATCGGTTTATGTCTTCCTCTTCTCCCAGGTGTTCGCCGACCTTCCCGCCATGGACAAAGAAAATGGTCTGATCAAGGGAATGTATGACTACATCGAATACTGGTTCGGACATCAACTGGGCGAGTACCG
>JAJDBZ010000357.1 GCA_029261095.1 Candidatus Omnitrophota bacterium
AGAATACGGAAGGGGATGAGACGCATGACGATTCCGATGTTACCTCTCGCCCTCAGGACACTGACTCGGAACCGAGCGAGGTTCCCAAATGCGTAACCGAAGTCACATGATCCAATTTCTTGGACTTCTTCGCGGTACCTATCCGGAGTAATGGCTTCCATCAGACCAACCGAATCTTCGGGAGTGAGTGGTTCGCTTGAAAGATTCTCCAGGCGGCCATCGACTCGAATAGTTGGGGGGCGTCCCACCGAAATATGCAGGTCAGAGGCATCACGCTCCACCACCATTTTCAGCAAATCATTGATTTCAATCGCCATTGATGTCCCCAAATACTCTCGAAAATGACGGGATTTGCGCCGAGCTCGGCATGATAGACACAGGTTCTATCGCAATATTCAAGCTAGTGTTCAGATTGTCTGGTGTCAACCCATTGATTATCAAGGAGATTCAGCCTCTATTGGCGTAGCAATTGAATCGATCTCCAATAATTAAGACTACTGAATTCTCGCTTCATCGATGAGGCTTCGAGATCCTCTCTTGAGGACCTGCTAGGTATGAGAGAGGATTGTGTTAATCATACGTACGTAATCGTTATGTTAAACAGATCTCACTTCGAATGGATGACCCGACCTACCGTTAGGTCGAGGCCGCTAGGCAGGGGATGACCCCGACAACATTTATAGGAGAGTCGCTGAGTTCTCGATTGAAGTGAAGAACCGATGACTGTTTTTACAACCACTCCTCGATCCGCCTCAACATGAATTCATGAAATGGGTTGTACCGGAGCCTCATCAGCTGCTCGCTAGGAATTCCTAAAACCCCCATCTCTCCACGGAACGCCAATGAACCGAGACGCATCCGGGTTTGTTCTTTCGGGTCAAGCACTCGTCCATAGATGGGATCGTCGATCGGAAACGGAACCGCTACATGAGCGAGCGAATAGACCTGACGCGGCCATTCCAGATTGAGGGAGACCGAGGTGGTCTGCCCAGAGTTTGGAAGGGTAGAGCGGGCAATCACTTTGCGAGAGGTGTCAGACTCGTTGGTGACTGCGGTCCAGGTGTAGGTCATGTCTTCACGAGTCTCGAAACGATTAATGGTGTGTCGATATCCACGCGTGAACAATCCCTCCAGGGCCGCCAGGTTGTTAACATCGAACAACACCAACTCGCTACCATTGAGAGGAAGGTTATCGTAAAGGAGAGAGGGAATCGCTTTCTCGTTCACAGTGGCATCGACCACAGATTGGAAAGTGAGAATCGGAGGAAATTTGTCGAGATATCCGCGCTTCGCCGCGAGATGGAGTTTGGATCGCAAACCGACGGTCAGGAACCACGTTTGAGCTGCCGCGTTCTGGGGTGTGGAGTTGTACTTGTATGGGTCAAACTCCGGTTCGATTCGAAGCCATTTGTTCTTTTCAAAATAGGGGATCCAACTTAGAAAACGGTGCCAGGAGGCGACCCGCGCCAGAGATGTTATGGCTACTGCTGGGGAGAAGAGTATCAACTTAGCGGGAGTAGGCCCATTTCCGGTGATGATAGTGTTGAGTGTGTAGTTGAGCGCCAGGGCTCCGCCATTGGAATACCCTCCAATGTGAAGGGGAACCCCCTCGCCCAACTTCTCGGACAAGTAACTTGCCGCTATCTCCACCGTATGTGTCCAGTCGCGAAATGAGACTGACAATAGACCCGAGGGAGTGGTCCCATGGCCCGGTAAGCGAAGGCACAGCACATGGTATCCATCGGAGTGGAGTTTTTCAGCGACCGTTCGAAGGCTGTACGGTGAGTCGGTAAGTCCGTGAAGTAAAAGAACGCCTCCCTTTATCTCGTCGGGAACCAATTCCTGTGTCCGGTTCCAATTGATATCCGTGTGGGTCGGGTTGTTGGGGCCCTCGAACGCGTATCGATTGAATCGGTACCTCTTGAGAAGGTTTTGATCTTGTATTGTGAACTTATCCAGTTCTTGAAAGACCCTTTCCTCGGCTTCAAGGAAATCTTCAAAAAGGTCTTTAATGAAGGGGAGGGGAGCACGATACTCGGTTTGTAGCGGTATACGATGCCAATCCTCGAGATCATCCATTCGCCGCGAATCAAATGCGCGTACGAGTAAGATCGCGAATATGACGAAGAAAACAATTGAGGTGATCCAGAGAGCGCTAATCAAGATCATGGAATCCATTTGATTTTCGCTACATATATCGTGTTGTCGGAACCGTGTTTTTCCACGCCAATTGGCTGCATCCACTCGGCCACTGTCACCCAGGTTTCGTCCTCGCTCACTTGGGTGATTCCGAAATTGCCGAGGCGGGCGCCCCGTTCCGGTACGAGAACCTTTTCGGTGTCGCGAAGAACACACAAAGAGTCTGGGTCAACTTGGGCCATGAAGAGGGGAGCGCGGTGACGGAACACATGATCGTTATCGGCGCCGCTACGCGTGTACACAAGGAAGAGTCCGTCTTTGGTGGATATCCAATGTTGCTGAGTGTTGTAGCTTCCGAGCTCTTCCCCCGTGTTGAAATGCCAGGGGAGCGGGTCGGTATAACGAAGCCCATCCTCGCTCGTCGCGACATAGCCTCGTTCGTTGTGGCGTATGGTGAGATAGTACCTCCCTTGGAATTGTGTCAGTGACGGTTCAGCGAAACCCCGAATCGTGTCCTGTCTCAAAGTGTTGCCATGAGCCTTGTACACCAGTTTCTCCCCATCGAATCCGCACTTTAGAACTGTTGCGGCCGTAAATTTCTCACCTTCCCCCTTATGGTAGACCGGTAGGAGGATGTCACCATTGGGGAGATCAACTCTCTGACTACACCCGGCGCCTGTCCGAAAGAACATCGGATTGTCCGGCAGGTGCACGATCCTCCAATCCTTCCACTTCATTTTCTCGGAGTCATAGACAGAGTAAACGGGATGGATCGGTTGGTCGCGAAGGATGTGAATTTTGTCATAGTTGATCGTGTGGCCGGTCCCAAGCAGGGTTTGCATCTTCTCGTGCCATTGAGGGGTGAAATCCGCCGCCACCGTTTCAGTCCCGCCTGGGTGGACAACTCGTGCGAGTCCGGGTTCGGGGATCGGACCCTTCCATGATTCGCCGAGATCATCGGTCCTAAAGGTGTGCAGCCCCAAATAAAAATCGCTACCGCCAATGAAAAGTTCCTGAGTAGTGAGAACCACTGTCGGTGTTTCATTCGGAATGATCCCCGCCCTTGGATGAACCCAACACATCCCCCCCTCATAGCCGGAGGTGACCGTGGTGAGTTCGATCTCGTAATCCACATTCTCAACAGCGAAGGAGGAGGTCACCGCCAAAAAGGAGGAGGCAATGATTACGATAAGAATCCTAGACATCCACATCATGGTCACTTTAGATAATGGCATCTGATTGCTTTAAGGCACATACAACCGACATGTCCGCGATTCCGGATCGAAAATATCCAACACCCGAAAGAAATTGTGCGCAAACAGGGTATGACCCACTCCATTCGGATGGATGGTTCCATCGTTCAGAAGATAATTCAGATCGTCACCTCGCTTGGCAACATAGTCGAGCCACCTTTTCTCTTGGTCGACCAACGCAATCTCATATTTCGCCGCAACTTCCCGGACGATCCGAGAGTAAGCGGGGAGATCCTGCCGACTGCCCGCTGCTGGGGTGATCGGATTCGGCGTATGGAGCAGGATCAGCGCATCCGTCTCGTTCTTAAGACGCTCGATGAGCTCATGATATTTTTCCCGGAAGGGTTCGCGGCCTGTCTCACCTTTGGTGGCGTCGTTCATTCCCATCATGATCGATACCACGGTGGGTTGAAATCGCAGGACCCGGTGATCGAGATCGTTCAATAATCCCGGAACTGTATCACCCGAAATTCCCGTATTAATGACGACATCGCGGACCCGACGCAGTTCCCACCTGACTCTCTCGGCAAAGTGTTCAGGGTAACTACGGTACCCATGTGTGTGCAACGCGCCATGAGTGATCGAATCACCAGTAATCACCCAAGTGATGGGAGCCTTGCCAGTCAGCAGATTCTTGATCTGTGTCAGTTCGCTCGAAGCATCTTGGATCCCAGCCTCTCCATAAACAGAGAGGGGTTCGAGGACAAACATACAGGTCAGGAAGACAATCTGACCAATCCTATAGGGGTAATGTTTTAGCATGAGCGCTTCACAGGCCTCCTCTTGATTGACGAATGTCAGGTCAGTCGAGTTGTCCTCTGTGACATTCGTGTTGGGAACTGGATTGATCCCACGAATTCTAGGGAGAAGGGGGAGATTGGATAGCGGGGTCAGCTAGTAGGTGTCCAGCACTTTTTAGGCTTAGATAAGAGACCATATCCACCTCCCGACTCTTATTAAGAACTCGATTAATCCCGAAAAATATATCGCAAATTGATGGATCACGAGAAGGAACAAGGTCCCGATGACGAAGGTGATCATGGCGACTTTCAATGAATCTTTTATGCGCCTCCGGAGAACAGTCTCAGGTTTTCTGGCTAAAGAGGGGAACCTGCGTTTTGCACGCTTGGACGCCGATTCCTTCATCCTTCTCTGCTCTAGTTCGATTCGGCTGTCTATTGAATTCTGGTCCCATTCCTTGAAATTGTCGGTAGCCATTTGATTCACCTCCTATGGGAATTAAAAAATCGCTACAATTGATAGATACAACCGAAACGGAAGAATTATTGCGTTTTTTATGAGATATTTAGTTCGAGCCCGATTGAAACCCGGCATGGAGCAAGCCCTTAGGGAGGCTCTTGAAAGCGACACCCTTGGAGTGGGTTCAGTGGCGGAAGGGGAATATGGACGGGCCCTTTCGCAGGCGAGACTTCTGGATGGAGGGGAAATCAAGTGGGTCGAGATCTGTTACTGCGAAGATCCGCTCATAGAGGAACTCCCCTACTGGGAAGAATATTTCGAGATCCGTTCCATCCGTGATGCCCACAATCGGCTCAATTGTAAAGACACCAACGGTCAGGAGCCCTGGAGTTGTGGGGTCTGTGACTGCACCCAAAAACTGGAGCAATCCCTCGAAAAACAGGGGACGAAATTCATCGATTTTCTTATGTCCCAATAAAGGCTATTATCCCAAAATTCATTGACTTGATTTTGTTGGAGGCAATTTGTGGGAACGGAACTTCAATCCTTTCTCTACCTTTATGGGGTGGGGGGCGCACTCTTTATCGGCACATTCGTTCTGGCCTATCTTCGTGGATCCTTTGATTGGCATCTTTCGGAGGATCGCCGGATTGTTCTCTTTCTCTTAGCCGGATATGTCGCCTACATCGGTTACCACGCGATCACCCAATTCATGCTCCCCGGAATGGCGGTTGCACCATGACCGAGGAGTTTATTGGTACGCAACTCGACTTGGCAGTGATTGCGTTCTATTTCCTGGGGATTCTCGCCTTCGGAAGTTTTTTCGCCCGATATACCAAAACCACGAACGATTTCTTTTTCGCCGGTCAGCGTTTCGCCTGGTGGCTCGTTGCCTTTTCCTTCATCGCGACCACGGTCGGATCGTATAGTTTCATCAAGTACGCCGAAGCCGCCTACACCTATGGCCTCGCCTCGACTCAGTCCTACACCAACGACTGGATGTGGATGCCGCTGCTGGTCCTTGGGTGGATCCCCATCATCTATTACCAACGTATCCGTTCCATCCCCGAATATTTCGAAAGGCGCTTCGGCACGGTCAATCGTGTCTTGTATACCGCGCTCCTTCTCCTCTACATGCTGGGATATGTCGGGATCAACCTCTTTACTCTGGGTAAAGCAGTCCATGCGCTGATGCCTGCGGTGTCGGTCCTTCATGCCGCAATCGCGGTGGCATGTTTTACCGCCATCTACGTGACTGCAGGGGGGCAGTCTTCGGTCATCATGACCGATTTGGCACAGGCCTGCCTTCTTCTCGCGGCAGGATTTGTCATCTTCTTCGGCGGTGTCTACCAGCTCGGAGGGTTCGAAACTTTCTGGACCCACCTCCCCGCGGAGTCGCGTCACTCGCTCGGCGAGTTCAGCGGCGAAAGCAATCTGAGTTTCATAAAAATATTTTGGCAGGACGGGATGGCCAACTCTTTTGCCTTCTGGTTCGTGAACCAAGGTATGGTCCTACGATTTCTTTCGGCTCGAAGCGAGCGCGATGCGAAGAAAGCGGTCCTCTTTAACGCACTGTTTCTGATGCCAATCGCCTCTTTTGCCGTCTGCAACTCGGGTCTTTTAGGCCGAGCAATGGAGTCGGTTGGAATGTTCCCAGACGGAATCGCAGGTTCCGATGTATTCGTCGTCGTTTCAAATATGGTCACCATCCCTGGCCTCTTTGGCCTGATCATGGCCGCCTTGGTCGCGGCATTGATGTCGACCGCCGATACATTGGTTAATGGTATGTCGGCCATCGCAATCAACGATATCTGGAGACCTTACCTCCTCCCGAATCGGACCGATCGCTTTTATCTTAACCTCGCCCGGGTACATTGTTTGGCAATCATGGCGATTGGGTTGTCGCTTGTTCCTCTCTTTGAACAATTCAAAACCATATATGACGCGCATGGCGCATTCACTGCTTCGGTCACTCCTCCACTCGTTGTGTCGCTGTTCTTGGCCATCGTTTGGAAACGATTCAATCGTGTGGGTGCGATGTCGGTCCTCATCCTTGGAACTCTGTTGGTGGCATTCTCCCTTTTCTATCCCGGTGTCATTCGACCCTTTGCTCATGGTGTCGTACCGGACGAGAGCGCGGCCCCCTACAAGATGTTCAAATACATGCGTGCCTGTTATGGGCTCGCAGTTTGTTTCGGGGTGGGAGTCATCGGAAATTGTATCGGTGCATTCCTGTTTCCGTCATTGAGATCGATTCCGGAAGATCATCTCTCGCTCACCTCGAACCTCACCCTGATGCGGATCTTCAAGGGGAGCGAGCCCAACACGGAGAAAGGCGAGAATGTCTTATCGCCTGTGGAGAAGGTGGACGACCTGGGGGAAGAAGAAATCCGCCTACCGGAATCCCTCGCCGATAAGTGCAAAGCAAAAGTCGGGGACTTGGTCTACATCGAGGACGAACGCAGGTGGCTTGGAGGACTGAAATCGGTTCATGGAAAAGTGAAGGAAGTTGTTGGCGATGCTGAGAGTGTTGGGATCTCTGGGGAACTTATTGAAAGAGGGCGGTTCGATCTTTCGAGAAGGGTGTGGGTGAGTAAGGTGTTTTGAGTGTTGGCTCAAGGAATAGACATACACTCCCCTATTTTGAATGACAAGAAACTCAAGACTCATCTAAGGGAGATCATGAAATGGGGGAAGTCGTCGCTACATCCTTGATGGCAATTCTCTGTCTCGGCTATTCGTATTGGATGTTCCGTGACCCACGGTTTTTCAAGCAAGAGGAGATGTCGGGATTCGGATTTCTAAAAAGGTTGGGTTACTCGGATGAGACGATTGAACGGGTGGTTTTTTTCTTTGGTTGGGCGGTCTTTTTATTTGGAATTCTTTGCGCTCTTATGGCACTGATCATTTATTCGGGGTTGGATTAATCGGGACCCAGATGTGTGGCGGGTAATATCCAGGAGTATCGTGTGGGTCAGCAGGTTCGAAAGGATCGGGGTAGGAGTACGGAACACCTCGGAAAGAAAATCGATAATCGACGGCTTTGCCGGGGTTGCTCGGTTCAACCGTAACCTTCACTTCATCGCCAGGATGGAATGGAGTGGGGAGGACTCCAGCGTGAGTTATTCGTTCTTCCCGATCGTAAGAATCTACTTAGATGAACCCACTATTCTTATCTCCCAGTTCGTTCTCTGTTGCTCACATAATGAGGTCACAAAGAACGCAACAATAACTGGCAAAACTCTCTCCTACCTTTCGCAAGATCAAGAGCCGTTCTTCCCCCGTAACACCTCCACCCAATGCACCGCATCGGTCTCTCCGAAATCGGCGATCTGGTGGCGGCAGGAGAAACCGCAGGCGACGACCGTGGTGTCCGGATCTTTGGCCCGGATCGCGGGCATGAGTCGATCCTCACTAATGGTCTTTGATAGATCGTAATGTCGTTTTTCGTATCCAAACGATCCAGCCATGCCGCAACAACCCGATGGAATCTCATCCACCTCGATGCCCGGTATTCTGCCTAAGAGGTTCTTCATCGCATCTGTCCCGAATAGAGCTTTTTGATGACAATGACCGTGGATCAGAATCTTCTTCGCATCGGTTGTCAGTTCGATATCCAATCGTCCCGAATCCGTTTCCTCCAGAAGGAACAAATCGATCATCGTTACATTCCCTTGAATTCGGTCTGCGAGAGCCGCATCGTCAATCAGGTCTGGAAGATCGTCTACTAGCGCGGAGGCACAACTCGGTTCGCAGACTACGACTTTCATTCCTTGACGGATCAAATCATCCAGTTTGTGAAGTGTTTTTTCGCCCTCACTTTTTGCTTCACGCAACATTCCGTGAGAGATTTTTGGACGTTGGCAACAGCCAACATCGGCAAGGACGACCTCGTATCCGAACGACTCGAGGAGTTCCACCGCTGCCTTCCCCACTTTGGTTTCGTGATAATTGATATAGGTGTCGACGAACAGAGCGACTTTTCCCTGTTTCGATTCATCCTTGAAGGGTCGCTTCGCGAACCACGTCGATAGGGTTTCCGAGGCGTACTCTGGCAAGGGGCGACGTCTATCGAATCCCGCCATCCATTCAAGCAATTTTTGAAAGACCCATGTGCTTTGAATCGAGTTCACTATTCCCGCTTTCCAACCCGCAATCCTTCTCGCCGTATCGGAAGAACCACCAATCAATTTGTCTTGAAGTGTAAATCCATGGCGATCGTGGTATTTCTGAAGAATTTCACCTTTAAGTTTGGCCATATCCACGTTGCTGGGACATTCCGATTTGCAGGCTTTGCATGACAGGCAGAGATCAAGGACTTCATGGACACTTTCATGGGTCAGGCCATCCGCTCCCAATTGGCCTGTCATAGCAAGACGGAGGGCATTGGCCCTTCCGCGCGTACTGTGTTGCTCATCGCGGGTGGCCATGTAACTCGGACACATCGTGCCGACGTTGGATTTTCTACATGCCCCAACACCGGTACACATCTCAACTGCTGCTGGAAACCCACCATCCTCGTTCCTGAACTTGTATTCGGTTTCGAATGATTCGACCTGGTAATCGGTTCCATACCTGAAATCGTGAACGATCGGCGGGGAGTCGATAATTTTCCCCGGATTCATGAGGCCTTCGGGATCGAACATCACTTTCACTTGTTTGAAAGCTTCGTAGATCTTCGGCCCGTAAAAACGTTCGATATACGGGCTGCGGATATAACCATCACCGTGCTCCCCACACCAGCTTCCGCCATACTCGACCGTATACTTGAAGGCCTCTTCCGAAATAGTTTCGAGTCGATCGATATCCTCTTGGTAACGTAGGTCCAAGATCGGCCGGACGTGAATGACCCCCACGCTGGCATGAGCATACATGGCAACAGGTGTGTCGATTGACTTACAGAATTTGAGAATACGATCGATATATTCCGGCAAGTGCGGAATCGGAATGGCGGCATCCTCGATGAAAGGAATCGGTTTTCTGTCCCCCTTGATCCCGAGCATAATACCGAGTCCATTTTTGCGGATATCCCAGACTTTGGTCTGGTCATGCGGAGTAGTCATGATTGGGAACGAATATCCAAATCCCTGTCCCGATATATCCCTCACCATGTCTTCCGCCTTCTCTTTGGCCTCCTCGAGGGTATCTCCAAAAAACTCCACGATCAGCACAGCTGCGGGGTCATCTTCGACAACATCCATCAGTCGTCGAATGCTCAGATTTTCCCGTGCCAGATCGAGCACCACCTTATCCAATATCTCGACCGCCGAGGGGTTGTGTTTGAGGATGGGTTCGACTGCTCGGACCGCCTCTAGAACATCGTTGAAGTGACCCAAACATACTACCGCCGCTTTGGGCGCTGGGACCAGGTTGATCCTGGCTTCAAGTAGAACGGCCAAAGTTCCTTCAGACCCACAAAACAATTTTCCGAGATTCCAATTATCCGCCTGTGTGAACTCGTCCAGGTTATATCCCATCACTCGACGCATGACTTTCGGGTAACGGTTTTCGATTTCTTCTCGATTGGTTTGGATCAGTTTTTTGAAGTCGCGATGAATCTGGGCCGACCGTGAATCTCCTTGCTCGTTGACGTCCCACTCTTCTTTTGTCTCGTCTTGAAAACTGACCACGTCCCCATTTGAAAGGAGGAGTTTGGTTTCGAGGACATGGTCAACCGTTTTGCCCCAGATGATGCTTTTCGTGCCAGAAGAGTTGTTGCCAACCATTCCACCAATATTCGCCCGGCTCGCGGTCGCGGGATCGGGAGCAAAGAGCAAACCATGTTTGGCTATCTCCGCGTTCAGTTCATCACGGACCACACCAGGTTGGACCCGTGCCCAGCCTTCTTCGACATTGATTTCGAGGATCTTTGTCATGTGACGTGAAAAATCGATTATTAGAGAAGCACCGACAGTCTGACCCGCCAAACTGGTGCCGCCCCCCCGGGGAAGGATGCTGACATGGTGCTCAACTGCGGTGAGGACCGCGGCTTTGACATCTTCTTCATCGATCGGCGTCACTACCGCCACCGGTTTAATCTGGTAGATGCTGGCATCGGTGGAATAGATTCCCAGGGACACTTCGTCGAAGTGAACTTCGCCACGCACTCTCGCGCGAAGGTCTCTTTCCAAAGATTTTCTATCTACGTTAGGTTTTTCTGTGCGGATCATTGTCATCGCTCTCTCTAAAGCACCTGGCGGAGGGCCGAAAGCAAACAATTCACATGGTTTTCATTGCTCCCGTACCCCATTAATCCGATTCGCCAAACCTTTCCAGCGAACTCACCCAACCCCGCTCCAACTTCAATGTTATATTTCTCAAGGAGTATTTTGCGTATCTCCGCATCGTCGAATCCCTCGGGCAACACCACTGAATTCAGCATGGGGAGCCGGTACCCCTCTCGAACCAGAAACTTGAAACCCAACTCCTCCAGGCCATTCTTCAGGAGTTCATGATTTCTGAGGTGTCTTTCGAATCGGTTCTCGAGACCTTCCTCCAATACAATTCTTAAGGCTTCATAAAGTGCATAGACCGAAGTGATCGGAGCGGTGTGATGGTAAGCACGTTTCTCTCCGCTCCAATAATTGATTAACATGGTTGTGTCGAGGTACCAACTTTGCACTTTGGTTTTTCGTGAACGGATCTTTTCGACAGCGTGTTCGCTGAATGAGACCGGCGCCAATCCGGGAGGCGCAGAGAGGCATTTTTGGGTTCCGCTATAAATGGCATCGATCCCCCAATCGTCCACTCTCACGTCCGTTCCACCCAGGGAAGTGACCGCGTCAACAAGGAACAGGGCGCCAGCATTTGTGGCCAATTGGCCGACTTTTTCCAATGGTTGAAGGACTCCTGTCGAGGTTTCGGCATGGACGATCGCAACAACTTTGGGCTTGCATTTTGCAAGCGCCTCTTCGACCTGAGTCGGTTCAATCATCTCCCCCCATGGGGCATCGACTCGGTGAAGCGTGGCTCCCAACCGTTCAACAATGTCCGCCATACGATTCCCGAAAACTCCATTGACACAAATGAGGGCATCATCTCCAGGTTCGAGCAGATTGGTCAGAACCGCTTCCATTCCCGCGCTGCCTGTCGCGGAAACTGGAAAGGTGAGGCTGTTCTGAGTCCGAAACACCTGCTGCAACATCGATTTAACATCCTCCATGATACCGATAAACTCCGGGTCGAGGTGTCCGATGAGGGGTGTGCCCATAGCGCGAAGGACTCGAGGATGGGCATTGCTGGGTCCCGGTCCCAAAAGGATTCGTGGGGTCGGATTCAGTTGTCCAGGTAAAGTCATGGGGAATAAGCCTCCGGAAATAATGAGAAAATAAGTGGGTTACCATAATCTACCCCGATGTACGAATAAACCCGTTCGGGTATTGTAAGCCGACGCATGACTGTGAAATCAAGAATTGAAACTTGTTCAATGTGGCGGTTCTGGATCGACCGGGGTGGGACTTTCACCGACTGCATAGGAGTCTCGCCCGAAGGAGAGACCCATGTCATGAAGGTCCTCTCCTCCGATGAGGCTCCACTGACTGGAATTCGATCCATTCTTGGGATTGATGGTTCGGCGAGTATCCCACCATGCGAAGTGAAGATGGGGACCACCGTTGCGACAAATGCCTTGCTTGAGCGCAAGGGGAGGGAACATACGCTTCTCATTACAAAGGGGTTTTCCGACGCGCTCGAAATTGGGACTCAACAACGTTCGAAACTTTTCGATTTGCGTATTAAGAAACCATCCCTCCTCTACTCTCGAGTCATTGAAATCGAAGAACGGATATCCGCTCATGGAGACATTCTGCAACCGCTCGATGAAGACTCTGTTCGCGAGCAACTTATCGACCTTCAGAATGAGGGAGTCGAGAATCTTGCGATAGTCTTCCTTCATGCTTTTGCCTTCCCACAACATGAGATCCGTCTGGCTGAGATGGCAAGAGAAGTCGGATATACCCATGTCTCCTCATCGCATGAGGTTTGCCCCGAGATCGGATTCACGAGTCGTGGTGACACGACCGTTGCCGATGCCTATCTGACCCCGCTGCTTGTTGATTACTTGAACCACCTCAAGAGAGAACTTCCTGGATCGATACTCAAGATGATGCAATCGAGTGGTGGATTAATAGAGGCCGAAAGATTTCGAGGTCACAATTCCATCCTATCTGGACCCGCCGCGGGTGTAGTTGCTTGTGCGCGTGTCGGAGAGCGTTTTGGAATCTCGAGAGTCGTTGGATTCGATATGGGCGGCACCTCAACTGATGTCTCACGGTATGATGGAGGTTTTGAAAGAGTCTATGAAACTGAAACAGCTGGTGTGCGAATCAAGGCACCGATGATACGTATCCACACCGTGGCGGCTGGAGGAGGATCGCTCTGTCGCTTCCATGGTGGGCGTCTTCAATCGGGTCCCGAAAGTGCGGGCTCGGACCCTGGTCCCCTTAGCTACGGACTAGTTGACGATCGAGGGAAACTCAGGGCGACCGATTTGACTGTCACCGATGTGAATCTATTTTTGGGCAGAATCCTTCCCGAGAATTTCCCATTCGATCTGAAGCCTGATCGAGTAGATCAACGAATACAGGCGATTTCCGAACGATGTCGGGAGGATGGAGAAAACCTCACTCCTGAAGAAGTTGCCGAAGGTTTCCTACAGATCACCAATCTCAATATGGCGCAGGCTATCAAGGAAATATCCGTCATGCGCGGACATGATGTTCGTGAAGACCTCCTCTG
>JAJDBZ010000358.1 GCA_029261095.1 Candidatus Omnitrophota bacterium
TGGGGTCCGCTTCAATGACACTCGATTGTGTGAAGTCCCGCATGATGGATGAAAAGACACCCATCCCGGGGATGAGGAAAAAGACGATCGAAAAGGCATAGAAGGGCCAGGCTTGCCGCATCGGCTCCCCCTCGAGACCCCCCAGAAAGTGTCGGAAGAAAAAGAACCACATCGCGAGATAAAGTAGGCCCAACCCCACCAACTGAAAGAGGTGGATTGGAGAAAAACCCAGAGGGGGAATTCGGAAGCGAACCCCTTCACCGGCCATCTCGACCTCAGTGTGGAGGTTGGGTGGCGGCGTCGGGAGTTCGAGGGCGATTCCCTCATCTTTCAGTTTCTGAGCAAGAGGTTTGTCGAGGTCTTCCGCTTCGACAATGGATTCCTCCCCTTGCGATCGATCGACCATGGGACATCCCAATGTTTTGGCCACTTCTTCAGCCCGTTGCCTGGATTTAAACCAATCGCGATTCTCTTCGACATCGACTGTTTCGAAATCCCCCTCCAGTTTCACCTCATAGGACCAGTAACTCGATTTGTCGCTTTTCTTCCGAACCTTTAGAATCGATACCACCGTGTTCGCGGAGAGGGAGGTGGTCTTACCTCCCATGGGAAAGAGGAAACCCCACCAAGCATGAACCGTCCTCCGCCTCGCATCGATGTTAACCCCGGAGCGACCGAACATAATGGCGCCGCCGACTACCACAAACAGGGCGCCGAAGGGAAGGATAAAGTAGAGAGGGGGTGGATGCCCGTCCTCCCACTTGAGGTCCGGGATAAAGGGTGCGGCCATCGCGAATATCCCAGCAGCGAAGAAGGGGAGGCCGAACAGTGCTCCGCAAAATCCCGAACTCTGTTTGATCTTGAGAATGTTGGGGTCGTCGATTGGAAGGCTCCTTCAGGGGTTAAGACCCGATTCCATATCTCTCTTCTAACTCATCCAAAGATCTCGGCCAGTCCTTTTTGAGAAGCCGCGACATGGCTCGGTCCGCCAAAAGTTTTCCATCGGTTTGACAGGTCGGGCAATAGTTGGTCTCGTTGTCGGCATGACGAATGCGCTGGACAGGGGTTCCGCAATCCGGACAAGGTTCTTCGTATTTCCCGTGGACTGCAAACTCGGGTCGAAAGGCGGTCACCTCCCCGGGACCCGGAAACTTTCTTCGATAGCGCTCGGTAAGAGTCGTTGTCCAGGATTCGAGAACCTCGATTGCCGAGCGATGGAGTCGCTCGATCTCGTCGTCGGTCAACTTCTGAGATAGCTTGATGGGGGAGAGACGTGCGTGGTGGAGGATTTCATCAGAGAATGCATTGCCGATGCCGCTGAACAGTTTTGGGTCGGTGAGAGTCCGTTTCAATGTATGATTCTCTTTGATGACTCTTTCTCGAAACGTCTCCAGATCGCATTCGGAAACTTCGAGACCACCCGGGATGTGAGCCTCCAGGCTGGGTTCGCCTTTCAGTAGATAGAGTGAAGCGCGTTTCTTTGTTCCGGCTTCGGTGAAAACCAGAGTCCCGGTGGGGAAGACAAACTGGGCCAACCCGATCTTCCCCACTTGCTTGGCGCTCCGATCCTTCCATTGAAACCGGCCCGCGATCATGAGATGAAACACCATGAACAGGTCATCCTCGAGTTCCCAAACGATGCGTTTTCCAAGTCTTCGAAATCCGATAATCCGCTTTCCCAGAGCGGTATCGATGGGTGGATCGAAAGACCGGACCAAGAAAGGTTTGAGAACACGAATCGATTCGATCGGTTCGCCTTGGAACCGTGGTTTCATCGCCTCGATATAGGCCGCGATATCTGGAAGTTCGGGCATAATCGGATTCTAAAGGAGAAGACGCAACGAAGGAATCGCTGGGGACTTTCTGAGAATATCAGTCGCGTTACACTGCTTGATCGTATCGATCCGATATGTGAATCCACAACCATGTTTTGGGAGTCAGGCATGACCAGTCATCAACCAAAGTTCGCCAACCGGGAAGAGGCGTCTCTCCTCTTGCCCGAATCGTGCGACGATTTCGCCATTATCGAAAACCCGAGTTATGTCTATCCGCCGTTCGAAATGTATCCACTTCCCGCTAAGAAGACACGACTCGAACGAGGCCTGAGTGCGGTCGTCATGGATATGGATGGTACCACAACGACGACAGAGGCATTGTGCATTCACTCTCTTGAGACAATGGTTCGACGGATCACTGGCCGATTGGATGAGGAAGATTGGAAGGGGCTCGACCCGAAGGTCGATTATCCGCATATCATCGGGAATAGCACCACAAAGCATGTGGAGTATTTGGTCCGAACTTATGGTGATGCCATCTCACCGGAATCGATCCGAGTATTTGCAGTCAAACAAGCCGCGTGGACTCTCCAAAACAGCCAGGACGAATCAAGGAGGAATGATGTCACCTCGAATTTACGCGCGCTGGGGGCCGGTGATCTCTTGGAGGATGAACGGTTTCTGAATATGGTTTTGGGAGATGAGGACACCTCGACTGCGAGTGAATCGATTTATTCTGAGTTAGCGGAAACCTATTTGCGGGAATGCGACCTCGATCCTTTCACAAATCGTGTCCGACTCGCGGTGGACATCTACTACCACCGATACCATGAAATCTTGAGGGAAATCAAACTGGGAGAAGGCGCGTTACTCGCAGAGGAAATTCTGGGTTCAAGGAAAAAGAATCTGATTGAACCGATGCCGGGGGCGGGTGTCTTCCTGGCGTTGGTCAAGGGTTGGTTGGGTGCGGATGCGGGTTTGCTGTGGGATGCATTGGGAGCAGCTGTCGTGAACCCGCCGCCTGATGCGAAACAGCGGCTCGCAAAAATGGGAACCTATTTCGAATCCAATCCGGTCAAAGTTAGTGTCGTCACATCTTCGATCCGATACGAAGCCGAGATTGTCTTAAACGAAGTCTTCGCGGTTCTCAGGAGAGAGATCCACCATTGGCCACTTCCCGAGATGAAGAAAGAAAAACTGTTGCACTTGTTCGGCTCCCCGGAGAGTTTTTACGACGCTTTCATCACCGCGTCCGATTCCAGCGAGATCAGGTTGAAGCCGCACCGCGACCTTTATTCGATCGCACTCCATCGTTTGGGAGTTTCTCCGATCGATTTCGAACGTGTGATCGGGTTCGAGGATAGCGAATCGGGAACGATCGCCATCCGTGCGGCCGGGATACCGATATGCGTTGCGGTTCCTTTCGCGGAGTCTGGAGGCCACTGTTTCGATGCGGCTTCTCATATCTGTACAGGTGGGTTGCCGGAAGTGCTGCTCGAGCATGGGCTGTTTCTTTAGAATCGGATGCGTATAGCCTTCTTGAATGCATATCCGCCTCGTGGCACAATCCCCGCTTGCTTTTCGAATCCGTAGGCGCATTCCACTTCCAATGAGGAGTTTATAAACATGTCAGTTCTTGAAGGTAAAGTATTGGTCGCGCAAGGGGGCGGACCGACAGCGGTCATCAATCAATCCCTGGTCGGGGCGGTTCTCGAATCGAGAAAATTTCCGCAAGTGACTCGGGTTTACGGTGCATTGCACGGAGTCAATGGAATCATCAACGAGGAATTCCTCGACCTAACCGAAGAAACGACTCATAACCTTGAGGCGGTCGCGGTAACCCCATCATCCGGCATGCTTTCGACTCGAGACAAACCGGATGTAGATTATTGCAAAGAAGTTTTCAGAGTCTGCCAAGCGCATGATGTTCGGTACTTTTTTTACATCGGCGGAAACGATTCCGCTGACACCTGCCGCATCGTCAATCAGGAATCGGAGAAGGCCGGGTATGAGCTGCGTGTGATTCATATTCCTAAGACAATCGACAACGACCTCAAGGTGACCGATCACTGCCCTGGGTTCGGTTCGGCCGCGAAGTTTGTCGCGCAGGCTTTCGCGGGGGCGAATCTGGACAACCGCGCACTTCCCGGTGTGTACATCGGGATCGTCATGGGACGTCATGCCGGATTCCTGACCGCCTCGAGTTGCTTGGCGAGACGATATCCGGACGATGGCCCTCATCTGATCTACCTCCCTGAGCGCCCGTTTAAGAAGACTCAGTTTGTACAAGATGTGAAGAAGGCTTACCAAAAATATGGTCGGTGCATCATCGCGGCGTCCGAAGGAATCGTCGATTCGAAAGGGACCGCCATCGTTTCGCAATTCACCGGGGGCGAGAAAGATTCTCATGGCAATGTCCAGCTTTCTGGGACGGGTGCGTTGGGGGATCTCCTTTCCTCTTTTGTTAAAGAAGGAACGAGTATCAAGAGAGTTCGAGCCGACACCTTCGGCTATGTCCAGAGAAGTTTTCTCGGCTGTGTCAGCGAAGTCGACCAGTACGAGGCGCGCGAGGTGGGTGAGAAGGCCGCTCAGTTTGCGATCTGGCACAACCTGGACGGCTCTGTGGCGATCCGTAGAATCGGCGATTACGCTGTCGAGTATTTCCTCGCCAAACTTTCCGACGTGGCTCGGCACTCCACTGAGATGCCGGCCAAATTCATCAATAGAGATGGGAATTATGTGACCGAAGCCTTTAAGAATTATGTCCGTCCGTTAGTTGGAACACTCCCGACAGTCCGACGAATCGCGGCTCCGAAGGTTAAGAAAATCTTAAAGAGGAAGAAGAAATAAAACGGTCCCCCAGATCAAGGAGGAAGCCTTTCATGCGGGATGGCCATTTCACTTGACCTTGGCGGGGACTCCTATAGACTGCTAGTTCACTCCGAGCGGGAGTAGCTCAGCTGGTAGAGCAACAGCCTTCCAAGCTGTGGGTCGCGAGTTCGAACCTCGTCTCCCGCTCCAGTTTCCATACTCCCTTGAATCATCTATAGACAGCAATAAATCGAATCAATTTTTCGCTCTTTGAACTGGAATGATTGCTAAAGGATCATGCTTGGCTTGTTGGCCCCCTTCATTATCGACCTTTGGTGCCCATTTGCTTCCTTCCCACAGATCTTACAGACCACCATTGTCATTTCTCTTCTTTGTTTGATGAATCGATTTGTTCTTTCGAAGAAGTCGTTCGCGCCGGCGTTTTGCAAGTTCCCGCATGTCCGTGGCCTCGTCAAACTCATCCACAATTTCTTTTCCGAGGATCTCCTCCAGAACGTCCTCCAGCGTGATGATCCCGGACAGCGCGCCAAACTCATCTACGACAATGTATAGATGTTGCTGTCCAGCCAAAAAGGATTTCAGGACTTCCTCCAGTGGATCTGTGTCGAGGACGAAATCAACCGGTCTCATCAATTCTTCGAGTTTTTGATCCAGTTTCTGTTCGACCATCGCGCTGACCACATCCCGCCGATGAATGATACCTGCGATATCCTCCTTGTCGGTAAAATAGACAGGGATTCGGCTATGGGTGAAGATTTGCTTTTCTTTCAAGGCTTCAGTCGCGGTTAGTTCGCCATTCAGTGAGTAAAGAACGGTTCGGGGAGTCATAACTTCTCGAACCGATTTGGTCCCAAGCGAAAGAATATTCTGGATAACCGAGGCCTCATCCTCATTGAGAGTTCCAGCGCGAAGGCCGAGGCGGGCTAGAACGATGATCTCCTCCCCGGATATCTTGTCTTCTGTTGTGGTGCCAACACGAGCCGTGTTGCAAACCCACAGAGCCAAACCATCGGAGTAAAAACCCATACAAGGATCTGCAAAGGACGAGCAATCACCCCGGAAAGAGGCTTACTATAGATCACCCCTGTGGTTTTCGGCATGACTTCCGAGAAAACCAGAATGATCAACGTAAAGCAGATAGAGAAGTAGATGACATAATGCGTCCCGAGCACTTTCAGGGCAATCGCCCCAGCGATAGCCGCTCCGGCGGTGTTCGCGATGGTGTTCAGAGAAAGGATCGCCGTGATCGGTTTATCAACATTCTCTCTCAGTTTCTTGAGGATCCGTCCGGAGGCCTTCCGTTCTTCCACAAGCGATTCAATATGACTGACAGGTACCGAGTAAAGGACCGCCTCGAACAGCGAACAGATCGAAGAGGTGATGACAACGATTCCAACTGCGATTAGAAGCTCAAGCATAATGGGACTGATAACCTCCCGAATTGACTCTAGATCAGTCGGGTTGACTGATATTGCCTCCAGCAGTCTTCGCAAATCCGGACCCTTGTCAACCGTGAAGTGTTCGCCTTTTTTGAAAAAACGTGGCCGGTTACCGCCGGTGAGATCCCTTAGAACAAGGAGAGACTCGCCTTACAGGAAAACGGGTCATCGACCGGCTCTCCTGGATAATCCACTTTCAGAGTGCGCTGGCAAAAATAGTGGCCAAGCCGAGAAAACTGAGGAAGCCCATCACATCCGTCACTGTCGTGAGAATGATTGAGGACGACTGGGCGGGGTCTTGGCCCAAAGTCGTAAGAATGATCGGAATGCTTGCTCCTGAGACACCCGCAATGACCATAGAGAGGACCATTGCGACACCAATCACCAAACATAGACCAGTCGACTGACTCCAAAGGAGGACTGCGAATCCGGTTACAATTGCTATGGCGACTCCATTCAAGAAACCCGTCAAACCTTCCTTGAATAGCAGCCGAGGCCAGTGTCGGGGTCGAACCTCCCTCAACGCCAGTCCTCGCATCGTTACCGCCAGGGCTTGCGCACCTGTGTTTCCAGATTGTCCCGCCACAACAGGGAGAAGAACTGCCAACGCCGTAAACTGGGCGATGGTGGATTCGAACAGGCCGACGACAGCTGCGGCTAGAAAAGCGGTCAATAGGTTAATGTTCAACCAGGGCAATCGCTTACGGACGGAGAAAAGCGGCGTTGATAGAGCTCTCTCATCCTTTGAAACACCCACCATCGTTTGGATTCCGGCGAGCGCTCCATCTTGGACGGCCTGAACGATTTCGTTTTGTCTGATAACTCCAATGAGGTGGCCTTCAAAATCGACAACGGGAAGCGCGGTGATTCTATGCTTTTCTAAAACTTCGAGAACCTCCTCCCGCGGCGATATCGCCCGGATTGAGGGAGGATCGCCACGAATCAATCGGGCTAACGGTTGCGAAGGGTCTGCAAGGAAAGCATCTTGGATCGGAATAAAACCGGCTAGCTTGCCCTCACCATCCACTATTAGCAAATACTGAATACGTTTCTTTCTAATGGACCCCCTTTGGGCGTGAAGGTGTTTCGCCGTCATCTCGGGTCGGAAGCAAACAAAGTCCGGGTCCATCAAACGTGCAGCAGAGTCCGGCGGAAATGTCAACAAATGCTTTATTTCCTTCGCCAGATCTTCATCTAGGCGCTCTAAATACTCTGTGCGAACTGTTTCATTTCGTCTTGCAAGCAAAAGTGCGGCCCGTTCGGGAGTGAGAGAACCAAGTATTTCGCTTCCCAATTCGACGTGAATTCCGAAAAGGCATTCTGAGGCAATCTCCGGCCGGAGCTTTTCAAGTATCTTCGACGCTCTGGTCCCTTTTTTCTTGGTCAATATATCAACGATCTCGGGGATGCTGAGCTCTTCCAAGACTCGAACCGCTTCATCGGGGTAAAGGTCAAAATATCTGTCCACTAATCCCTTTGCAAGGGAGGTACTCGAGGTTGCCATGAATCATTCTCCTTTTGATTGAGAAGGAATAGACTTCGTCCCTGAAAAGGCCGCCATCGTGTCAAGAATCGCCGTCGTCCCAATCCAAAAAACTTCCCCCAACGCTAGAAGAGTGTCCCCGGTTTCCGTCCTCTTCTCTTGATCGGAAAGGTGACGCGTGATCTCTTCCAAACAGACCGAGAATGGGATGAATCCCAAAAATACGTTCTCTTCATCGACCACCGGGATGTCGGTAAGTTCTCTTGAGTCGATGAACTGTAATAGGGATTCTCTTGAACTGAACGAATTGACTTGGTTAGTCGCTGGAGACATGCAATCTTCAACCCGATCGTTTTTTCCACTTGCCAAAATGTCTCTCAGTTGTAGCATCCCGACAAGTTGTCTGTTTCCATTAAGGACGAACAGAGTCTTTTGATGGGTGACAACTGACTTCTTTATTAAGTCGAGAGCATGGCTTACGGTCATATCTCCCGTAACAGTCAAAGTCTTGGTTTCCATTAAGGGGGCGAGAGTAAACTCACTCTGCTCAAGGAGATCACCGAGCGATGAGGCCAAGGAGGAGGGTAGGGATCGTAGAATAGATTCCCTTTTAAACTCCTCGACACCTTGCAAAATGGCAGCGCCAAACCTGGGAGATGCTTCTTTCAAAGATTCTGAAGCATCTCTATCGGACATCTCACGGACGAGCGTTCTCGCTTTTTCAAGAGAAAGGGTTTCAATGATCCGGATTCTCTTATCCGGCTTTACCCAGAGGAGCGCTTCCAAGGAACGGCTTGTTGGAAGGTTTTCGAGGTAGCGCGCTGCATCCTTCGGATGATTCCGGAGGAACGAAAAGGAGAGGTGTTCAAGGCCCTGCATATTTCAGTCGCTCCTGTTCGGGCGGAAAGAGACTTCTTCAGAAAAACGGAGAGCAGGAATGACAACACGTCCTTCGGGCGAATCGAGAATTACTGAGGTTTGGGTAATCTCCTGTATCTGGCCATCACAATCAGCAATCCGTATTCGATCACCGACCTTGTATACCTGATTGACATAATGCGCCGCAATGATATTGCTCATGGTCGTACGAGCCCCGAGACCGAAAGCGAGGGCTACGGCTCCGAGTAGGCTGCCGATCACGATCGAAAGAGTGACCAAGAGAACCGTGTTCTCAATGCCAACTTCGTCGACGGCGACCATGATAGTGAGAAGAAGAATCACGCCTTGTCCGAGCTTCCCGAGTTGGGCGGCACCAGCGATCCCAGCTGTTTTGGCCGTCCGTGTGATCGCCCCACGGCAGAACTCCGCGAGGAGGATTCCAACGACAAGGATCACTACGGCGGTAAGCACGCGTGGGAGGTAACTGGTAGCTCGGTTCGCGATAGAGGACACGGAATCCAGCCCAATCACCTCGATTCCCGCGCTAATAAAAAACAGGAAGACGATCCAGAATACGAACCGGCCAACAATTTTTGGAAGTCCCCGGAAAGCGCGGTTCTCCACAATTTTTGCTGGGAGTTGAATCTGCTTATGCAGTCTCGCTTGGGCGAATACGAGAACCCGCCGAATAGCCGACTCGAGGATGCGTGCCAAAATCCAGCCGAGAAGGACGAGAAATAGCCCCGCGATGAGATTGGGCAGAAATTCCAGTATCGTCTGCCAGACTTTAGAGACAGCCTCACCAAGATTTTTTGTCCAACCTTCATCACCCATTGTGGCGCCTCCATTTTTCCTGTTGAGGAAGATGAAAGAGAAAGCATAGCACATTTGAGCATGTGATTGGCGGAGAATCTCAAAGCTGACCCGAGTCATATCATTCTCCTGTTGAGGATGATTTTATTCTCCTGAGCCCGTTTTCTGGAGAGGTGCTCTAGGCCCAGGTAAGCAGGGAGTCCGATTATTACGACCTTGATGGGGACGGCTAAATCCAAGCCGGAACCTTTGATTCCTGCATTTCACGATTTCGACTACTTGTCATTGGTTAGGTTCCCTTGTTCTTTCATCCCGTTTCTGGACGAATGTAAACCCATCGCGAAGAAAGGGTCCTTCCTGATAAGGTTGTCACACCGGAGAATTGCGGTGTTTCCGGCGTTCCAAAATAAATTCAAGAAGGCCATTCCAACCCAGAAGGGGGTTGGCTATAATCAGTGTTGTTGATGACCAGGATGACTGGATCTACTGCCCATATCTAAGATTGAGATTCATGGACCTTTGCAGAGTCGGAATCCCATTCCTCGCGATAATCTTCCTGCCCGGCATCCTTTCGAGCGGGCACTCCTGTTATGCACAATCTCCAGATGTCCAAGCAACCATGCAGGATTCTTTGACCTCGGACGTTGATGCAGATGGGCGTGCAGAATCGGGCGATGTGCTGACCTACATGATCGTCATCACAAACACTGGAACATTGATTAATGGTGTGGGCTTTTCTGCGACACCCGATCTAAACACCCTCATCGTCCCCGGCTCCATCAGGATATCCCCCATGGCGATTGACGATTCCTATACCGCCTTTCGTGATACCGACCTCGTTGTCGACGCTTCTGACGGGGTCTTAGTAAATGACTTCGATCCGGATGGAGACCCTCTTGTCATTGCAGTATCGGACATGACCTCGAACCAGGGCGGAGGAGTCATCCTAGACGCATCCAATGGATCGTTCACATACCAACCTCCAAGCGGGTTCCAAGGGACGGATACGTTTACATACGCTCTAGATGATGGGTTCGGAGGAGTGGTGTCGGGGACAGTCACCATTGAGGTCGAAGGAAAGATTTGGTTCGTAGACAACACCGCTCCGGCTGGGGGCGATGGAAGTATGCCAGCGCCCTTCGACAATCTGGCTGCAGCTGAGGTTGCATCAGCACCGGGCGACACGATCTTCGTGTACCTTGGAGATGACACCGATCAAAACCTCGACCAGGGGATTGTTCTCAAGGAAGATCAAGAACTCATCGGGCAGGGCGTCGATCTGGTTCGGAGTCAACAGATACTGGTTCCCTCTCTCTCACCCCCGAGGATTTCGAACGTCTCCCATGCTGTCATTCTGGCCCAGGGTTCGGTTGTGGCGGGCCTCAAAATAAGTTCCGTCTCGGGATCTGGATTGGCAAACCAAACAACTTCGTTGAATGGAGCTGTCATCCACGATGTATCGATCACACAAACAGGCGAGGCGGGGATCCGACTGACTTCATTTGCTGGCTTAACCCTCGATGACATCGGGATCGTGGATTCCCGATCGGATGGTGTCAGTTTCCATGATGCTATGGGAACCACCACGATCTCTAACATCCGAATTCGGAACGCGAGCGGCGATGGTTTTGCCATCTCCGATTCAACAGGGGCAGAGATAATTGTTTCAGGGGCTGATATTAACAACGTAACCGGCGCGGGCTTCCGAATAGTAGACTCTTCGGTAGAAATTCATCAGGACCTACCGTTTGGGATCTCGGGAACTGGGGCACCGGCTGTTTCGATTGAACGTTTTTCGGGTTCCTATTTTGTTACAGATGCCGTTCACATCACAGGGGAATGCGAGTCAGGTATTCACCTTCTTTCCTCTAGCGGAACGATCCGTTTCGCAACGGTCAATATCGAAGTGGTCCAGTTGGCGGGTATTTCTTTGGACGATGTGACTGGATCGATTACCTTTGGCGATGTCGCGATTGGACAATCGGACAGTGCGGGGGTCCGTATGGACAAAGTGGTTCATTCACAGGTTCAGTTCGGACACTTAGACATCGACCTCGCAAGAGACGGGATAGATATCTCGAAAACAAATAATAGTGCGGTGACTTTCGCATCGATTGATATTGCCGAAGCCACTCTCATCGGTATCCGCATCGCGCAAACAACCACCTCAGCGACCCCGCTTTCGACCTTTGATCTTGGAAACACGAATGTCAGTGTCAACCACGGGAGAGGCGTTCACATTACCAATACCCCATCTGCTCTGATTGCTTTTCCCGAATTAATTGTTTCAAGTTCAAATGGCACAGGACTCGCAGTCTCCGATGGAGGTTCGCTCCAGATCTCTGATGGATCCATATCCGCACTGATGGCGAGTGCCATCGAAATCGGCCCGACGACAATCGACCTCACATTCAACTCGATTGCTTCGCATGGCAGTCCGAGCAACGGCATCCTCCTGGAACAGGTAACTGGCCCCTTTCGTGTAACGGGGCAGACCGATATCAAAAATGTGACCGGGGAAGGAATCCACATCGTCGATTCCAGCGCGGATGTCTCACTGAACGAACTCACGATCGAAGGAACAACCAAGTCGGGCCTTTCAATTGGAAGTCACATGGGAAATGTGAATGTCAACAATGGTTCCATTGTAGGAACGCTCGAAGCGGCGATGCGTGTCGAAGGAGGAATGCCCTCCGTGTCCTATAATGGTCAGATACTCAATGGAGCAGGTTATCTGCTTCATGTCTCCAACACGATGGGTGGAGATGTGGCCATGAACAACGGCCCCTTTAACGATTCGCTTGGACTAGGAGTGCGGATCGACAGTTGCAGCAGTGATGTATCGGTCACAGGGGCATCGCTCGCGCAAAACCTGAATCATTCCATTCATATCGACAGCAGCTCCGGGGAATACTCTTTCCCCAACACAATGATTGCGGATTCCGGGAATAGTTCGATCCGTGTCATGGATTCGAGCGGTAAGATCGACCTCGGATCGTTGGATATCGATAACACGGGGTCCCATCAGTTTGGACTTCATATCACCGGAACAATCGGATCTGTCACCACGACTGGAGGGACAGTGAAAACGGGAATGGGTACCCCCATTTTCGTCGATGGGCAGGGAGTGCTGACCCCTCTCTCGATGTTAATCGAATCGGCCTCCTGTAGTGGGGCAGCAAATGGGATTGTTCTGTTCGATACAACCGGACACTTCACAGTAGCTGGAGATGGGTCGACGCCATCCTCTGGGGGGACTTTCCAAGCGACTGTTGGCGATGCAGTGGATTTAAAGAATGCATCGAACATCTCACTCAACCTGATGAATCTTGTCGATTCCGGGGGAAACGGAATCGATGGAACAAGTGTGGACGGTTTCGTTCTTCGAGGGTGTGAATTAACAGGTGCGGGAGACGCTGTGGACGAAGATGCAGTCTCTTTCGACGATCTCAGTCAGATCAACCTGACAGGTGTGGTTGAAATAGCGAACAACCGGATCATGGGGATGGCGCATCACGGCATCAATATTGAGAATTCCTCGGGCTCGATCGCATCGCTCCTGATTCAGGGCTGCACAATCACCGATAACCGGGCATCGGGATATGGTGGTAGTGGAGTCCGCATAAGGGCCAATGGAAATTCACAGATCGCGGCGGCTCAGATCCGAGACTGTTCGATTTCTCGGTTGGATGGCGCGGGGATCATAGCCGATTCCGGGGGAGTGTCGGGACACATCGATGTCATAATCGAAAACAACCGACTGACAGATATCGATGTGAACGCCATTCTTCTTAGCCCGTTCGGGGACGGGACGGGTGAATTCAATGTGACAAACAACCCAGTGATTGCTAAAGTCCATACTGACGATGCGGTGGCCATTTCAACAACCGCAGCCTCGGCTTCTGTGGTATTCTCCAACAACCCGATGGTGGATTTTGATCCGATGGTGTTCTTTGGAAACAACGCTCTGTTCATTCGGCAAGACGGCGATGGAGACTTGGATCTCACGGTCGAGGACAATCAGTTTATCAACTCCGATCTCGAAGGAATCTTTGCCACAGCCCGAGACGGATTGGGACATCTGAACCTCGTTCTTGGCGAAAACATAGTCGACACACCAATCACCCCATTCGCCGATGGCATATTTGTTAGATCTCAAAACACCAATACTCTTTGCCTCAATCTTTCGACCGCTGATGGTGCGGGAAATAACAACAGCATTGGGAACACTGCAGGCGGATACCGGACATCTCAACAGGATACTTCGATTTTTAACCTTCAAGGTTTTGGGGGAGGAGATTCGGCCGCGGTCGAAACCTTTATCGAACTGAATAATACGGGAACGGCAATGGCGTCTGGGACCTATGGGATCGGCGTCTGCGAGACGCCCTGATCGAAGGAAAAGGAGAGGACAATGTCGGAACCCTTTTTGGCTGAGATCCGGATGATCGGATTCAATTTTGCGCCACGCGGGTGGGGGTTTTGCGATGGTCAGATTCTGCCCATCAACCAAAACCAATCGCTATATTCTCTTCTTGGCACCACATTTGGAGGTGATGGTCGGACCTCGTTTGCATTACCCGATCTGAGAGGGAGAGTACCGATGCATGTGGGGGAGGGTCATACTCAAGGAGAAAGAGCGGGCGAAGATACCCATGTTTTGTCGACGAGCGAAATTCCTCCCCACACCCATACATTGCAGGGAGTAGATGTGGATGCGGATACGAATAGTCCCATTGGAAACTTGCTCGCGAAATCTTCTGGTTTCGTTTATGCCTCCCCCACGAATCTGACGACATTGAAACCTGAGTCGCTCGGCAACGGGGGGACAAGTCAGGGACACAATAACATGCAGCCGTTTATGGGAATCTATTTCATCATTGCGCTTCAGGGACTTTTCCCATCAAGAAACTAAGGAGAAAAGTGAGTGTCGGAACCCTTTGTTGGTGAAATTCGAATGTTCGCGGGAAACTTTGCTCCTTCGGGCTGGGCATTCTGTGATGGGCAGTTGCTCGCGGTTTCACAGAACGATGCTCTCTTCTCATTGCTGGGAACCGTGTACGGAGGAGACGGCCGAACAACTTTTGGCCTCCCGGACATGCGGGGTAGAGTCCCGGTTCACCCTGGATCCGGTCCAGGGTTGACCCCAAGACAACAAGGTGAGAGATCGGGAAGCGAAAGGGTTACTGTTGTCGCCTCTCAGATGCCCTCCCATCGACACACCCTTCAAGCCTCATTGGAAGGGGCAACGGAAATAAACCCCCAAGCAAAAGTCACCGCCCAATCGCCCACGGGTGATATCTACGGCAACATCGAGACTCTTGAAAACCTAAGCCCTCAGAGCGTTACCAGTTTTGGTGGGAGTCAGTCTCATGATAATGTAATGCCTTTCTTGTGCATCCATTTCATTATCGCGTTGTTTGGAGTTTATCCATCAAGGAATTGAGAGAGGAGCTTACGACCCATGTCGGAACCGTTTATCGGAGAGATTCGGATATTCGCTGGTAATTTCGCCCCCAGGGGTTGGGCTTTTTGTAACGGCCAGCTCTTGCCGATATCTCAGAACACCGCCCTTTTCTCCATCATCGGAACCACTTATGGGGGCGATGGAAGGAGCACGACCGGACTTCCGAACCTCCAGGGAAGAGTCCCTATGCACCCCGGGAACGGTCCTGGTTTAACGAGTCGTCGCCTGGGCGAATCTGGAGGGGTCGAAACAGTCACCTTATCCGAAGAACAGATTCCACAGCATACACATCAGCTCGTCGCTTCCCTGCCCTTGGCGGATGATGATGATCCGGGCCCCACAAAATACCTTGCAACAGGGCGCGGAGTCGGATTGTATGCGCCACCGCCTGGCTCACCCAGTTCCCTGGTTCCGATGGCGCCCGATGCAATCACTCCCGTTGGAGAGGGACAAGCGCACAACAACCTCCAGCCATACCTGACTCTTTATTTCATCATTGCTCTGGCGGGATTATTCCCATCAAGGAATTAAGAAAGGCTCGCGATCGAATGACTTCCCAATCCATCATGAAATCCCAGACCGCTTCTGGAATCGGTAGGCGCGACTTTCTCACACTCGGTTGCACTGGGCTGGTTTCTCTACCGTTCGTTGGGGAGTCTTTCTCAATCGGTCCGGTGGCGATGCCAGCCTTGATTCCTCAGGGTCGGGATCGTTCTTCCTATGAGGTCTCGTTGGGCTTTGTGGACTCTCGCAATACACTTACCGACTTTCCTCTCCGAACCTCTCATGCCCAATCGATCAGGTCTCACCAAGGGACTGAGAGCGGTCCCACCCCAATCCTCGATCCGAGTTCTTTTTCTTCCGGGGATTCGGGGTTTCTCGTACGGGATGCAAACCTGACTATTCATGGAGGGGTATCTCCAGCGTCTCCCTCCGAGTGGGATAGAATCGAAGGGATGTCGATAGAAGTGGATTATGCTCCGTTCCAGCCAGTTCGGTTTTCAGCGTGGACCTATGACAATCGAGGGGTCCTCAACCAAGGTTCCAGCAGTTCCTTTGTGGTTCCGATATCCAAGGAATTCGGATTAAACCTATACACGCAATTGCAGGTCAGAGGTCGAACGATGGAATTCCGGTCTCAGCTCCATGCGGGGTCGACACGGAATTCCAACAAGTTAAGAAGGGGAGATTATATTCTTCTGCTTACCCCCTCCGGACAATCGCAACCCAGGACTTTGAGTTCGCTGAAGAACGTCGCTGGCCTACATCTCTTGATCTCGATCGATTATGGCGATGGTGCTGCGGTGCATACCGTAGACTCTGATTCATTGGATGAGAATGTTGCATGAGTATTGAAGGGAACGTTTCCCTTTTAGAAGGTGTTTCCTTAAGGCCAGTTCGCGGGGATGACCATGCGTTCCTATTTGAAGTGTACGCTAGTTCACGTGCTGAGGAACTGGCTCAGGTACCTTGGAATCAGGAAGAGAAACAGAGTTTCTTAAAATCTCAATTCGAAGCCCAGAAGAATCACTATAACAAACATTTCAGCGATGCAGATTTTAATATTGTGCTCGTTCAGGGGAACTGTGCGGGACGTCTTTACTTGGGCCGTTGGGAGGAAGAGATCCGCATCATCGACATCGCTCTACTGCCCGATTTTCGGGGAAAAGGGATTGGCGGATTGCTACTCGGAGAGATTCTGGAAGAGGCGAGACAAGCCAATAAGTGTGTGCGTATTCATGTCGAGAAACAAAATCGTGCAAAAAACCTTTACTCAAGACTTGGATTCCAAGTTTTATCCGATAACGGGGTTTATGAATTCATGGAGTGGGACCCAGAGAGGGGCGGAGATTGAGATGGCGGATCTAGGAACCTTTGCGGAGGGATGGAAGGGAGACAATCTCCTAATTGAAGACTGCTTCGTAGAGCATTCCTTCTTCATCTCTCCCGACAGGGACAATGAAGATATCGAGGGAGCCCAGTTCCGAATGATTGAAGTGATAAATGCGCTGCTGCAGGGGAGGTTCTTCACGCACCCGAAAGAGGAGCGAGAAGGGTTCTCTCCGGTCCGGAGATTCGTGAGTCGTTGGGGTGGGACTCTCGATAACCTGGACTCCGATCAAGACTGCTTGGATCGATACCCCACCCTCGAGAACGATATCGAAGATGCCGTTGATATGGGGTTCGAAGACTTCGCGGGTGATATTGTTCAGCATAACCGTCCTGCCAATTGGGAGTGTTCGGCATGGCACGATACGAGGTTCACCCCCCTGTTTCAACAGGGGATGTCGGGAGTGTTGTTTCTTCGTCGGTGTGGTGTGCCGCCCTTTGCTCTCCCGGAAAGAAGGAGGAAACCATGAAAAACCTTGTCAGACTTGTAGTCTGTATGTCTCTCTTCGCTGTTGAATCTTTTGGTTTTGATGTCGACCTCAAGACACTCCCGCCAGGAAAGAGTTTTACCCTACAATTCCAGGTTATGATCGATGACCCACTTCCCGATACGGTCCAGGAATTGACCGCACAGGGAGTGGTCAGCGTAACGGGATTCGCGGATATCCCGACCGATGATCCCGACACGCCCGAAGCCCTCGACCCCACCCTAACACGAGTCTTTCAACCGCCGATCGCTCAGTGTCGTGATGTTACTTTGATGGCGAATGACGATCTGGTCGCTATTGTGGGTTTGAGCGAGGTTGATGATGGATCGTTCGACCCGGATGGGTCGCCTGTCACCTATGTGCTTTCACCAGCCGGCCCCTTCGAGTTGGGGAGCACTAATGTAGCCTTGTGGGTTTTGGACAATGAAGGCGACCTTACATCCTGCAATGCGGTCATCACGGTGCTCGATCCACGGACATCGCTTTTTCCCCAGGACCTGATCGATCTCTTGGATTCAGTCTTCAAGGGGGATTCATCGACCACAGATCTTGTCAGGCGAAGCAGCTTTTGGTATTCGCCCTCCAAAACAAGCGGGAGTGCGTCATCGGGTCCCAGCAAAGAAGATTAGGACACCCGTTCTATTCTCCCATTTCTTCATGCGAGGATATCGTGGACAACCTCGCCATGCACATCTGTCAGACGGTAATCGCGGCCTTGTTTGCGGAAGGTGAGGCGTTCGTGGTCCACACCCAAGAGGTGGAGCAGAGTCGCGTTGAGATCATGTACATGCACAGGGTTGCTGGCCACGTTGTAACAGTAGTCATCGGTTTCGCCGTAGGTGATACCGCCCTTCAACCCGCCTCCGGCCATCATGATTGAGAAACAACGCCCATGATGGTCTCGACCGTAGTTCTCATGGCTAAGCCCTCCTTGACAGTATGCGGTGCGCCCAAATTCCCCTGCCCAGACCACAAGGGTGTCCTGTAAGAGTCCGCGTTGTTTGAGGTCTTTGATTAATGCCGAAGTCGGCTGATCCACATCACCACATTGAAGCGACAAGTCATTCGGTAAATTCCCGTGTTGGTCCCAACCTCGATGATAGAGCTGGATGAAGCGTACATCCCGCTCGGCTAGCCGTCGAGCAAGGAGACAGTTCGCAGCATAGGTGCCCGGTTTCCGAACATCTGGGCCGTACATATCCAGAACGGAGTCAGGCTCTTTAGAAGTATCGGTCAGCTCCGGGACCGAGGATTGCATTCTGAAAGCCATTTCGTATTGTGCGAT
>JAJDBZ010000359.1 GCA_029261095.1 Candidatus Omnitrophota bacterium
TGGGACAACCCATTCATTCAATTACCCCACCCAAGCCTTTAGTTGGTCACTGTCCGCTTTCATCGTACGAAGGAGATTCATCCTTTTCTCTTCGGGGGTAGATCCTCCCACATCGTACTCATAGTGAATGGTGGCGGGACCTGAGAATCCAGATTCCCTCACCATTTGAAAGAAATTTGGGTCAATCATTCCCTCACCCAGGGAAACCCATTCCGACTTCCAACTTCCAGAGGTCGTTTTCTTCCAGACCGGATCTTTCACCGCCAGAGCACGCACATGATCTTTCACTCGATGAAAGTTGAGTGCCCAAGACTTCCCCCCTTCGACCAGGGCATGCCCGATGTCAAAATGTATCCCAAGCCATTTGGGATCGATCTCCTTAATCGCCTCGTAAGCATCCCATAGCGGTGCCCCAAAAAAATTTGCGCCAGAATGATTTTGAATGACCCCGCACATTTCAAGTTCACGGTTGAGGTCGGCTAGATCCATCAACTGGGATCGTATTTCGTCTATCTGAGGATCGAGAGATTCCTGCAAGTTGTATTTGAAATAGCCAAGACGATACATTCGGATTCCCAAACTCGATGCGGTCCGCAGGATCGACTCGGTCTCTTCTTCAGCGGGGGAGTGGATATTGGTGGCGAGAAGCAGGATTTCAATTCCGTTTGAACGTAAGGCCTCGCATGCCTCGGGTAATTGCTCTTTCACATTATTCGGAAGGATATGGCCTTTGGGTCGGACAGGAAATTCGATACCTTCCCATCCGATCTCTACCGACTTTGTCGCCAACTCTTCGAAAGCCAGGTCTTGAAGATTCTTTGTAAATCCGCCAACGACGATACGATTGGGTTTCTCTTGAGCGGGGAGAGACGATCTTGATAGGCCCAATCCCAGTCCAATCGTCGACACCCCTTTCAGAAATTCACGACGGCCCACCTCCCTAGACGAGTCGATCATCATATCTTCGCTCCTTCTGAACCAGATCGATAAAGGATACGGGGATTGACCAAACTCGAATAGTTACAGCCGGTCAGGCACCGGAGCGTGTATCTTTCGCGGGTGCCCCAAACCGATGCTATTCAAACAAGTGGCATTTCAAGCAGGTGTTATTGGGAAGAGGCCCATGACGCTTAAGTGGCCAAACAGGAGATGCCGGACTGTGACAATTGAGGCAATCAGCCCCGGCAGTATGGAAGGGTTGCGCTGTCACTCTCGGAGAGGAACCGACATGACAGGCCTGGCAATAGTCTTGCTGGTGACAATTCATGCAACGTTCCCGATCCCAACTGGCGATTTTGCCATGACTTCTGCGTCTGAAGAAATTCGTGTGGTCCTTGGGCATCGTGGTCATATGGCATTCCTGGCAGCTCTGATCGCTGTGACACATGAGGCACTGATCCTTATTGAAAGTCCCTAATTTACCGTGTGAATGAGTCCATTCCGGTCGCTGGTGAGACTCAGGCTCAGTTTGACTGTGACAAGTATCACAATCGTTTTGGGCGTGGCAGCTAAGGCACATCCCTTGTTCGCCCTGCATGTAATCCTGGCCGTGAGACTTCATGAATCCGGGACGTTGGTGACTGCTCGGTGGCTGGGTTTTTGTCATCTCAGAGTGACAAATCTGGCAGTTCTGTGGATCGAGGCCAAGGTTCCTCAAGGCAGGAAACAGAATATCGTGATTTCCACGGTTGTCATCGGTCGACAGTTTACTCGAGGCGACATCCGAATGACACTGAGCGCAAGTCTCGCCATCATCGGCAAACGTGGTGTGGTCGAACCTGAAATCTGATGTGTGCTCGGGAACATGCAGCACCATGATCTCCCCAAAATCTCCCGCGGAAATATCTGCGGGATCGAGGACATGACAAAGCATACAGTCTTCGTTAGGCGCATCGATATCGATATCGTGGCAAATGGAGCAAGTGTCATGGTCGGGGAATTCGGGGCGGCCTGTTGCCCCTATCGCGTGGCAATCCTCACAGGAGATACCTTGCTCCTCAATGTGAAGGTGGTGATTTAGCTTGAGAAACCCAGGTGATTCCGGGTTCATCTTGACTTTCGTTTTTACAGGGGCCACATCTGGACTTCCGAGAGAAGCCGCGCCGATGCTCGATCCGGGAGATTCCGAGGAGACGGAGTATTTCGCCGAGGGGAAAAGATGACAACCTGAGAGCCAAACGAGCGCGAGTGGCAACATCAAAGCCATCAATATACAAAGGCCTCTTTCGACAATGGACATCGGATCTATGGGGAGGGACTTCAGAACGTTTTTCATATTAGAACGTTTGCCCCCAGATCAATCGAAGTCGGTAGTAGTCTTCATCGCGATCGTCGTCTTCGATCTCAAAATTGACTTTGACATGGCTCCGCTTGGAAACATTCACCTTGAGACTGGTATAATACGTTTTTATGAACGGCGATTCTCGGTATAGCGAGCCTTGGCTTTCATCTTCATACCGGAAGACATAATTGCCATAAGAAGACCCCAGAGTCCAGTCGAAGCACTTATTGGGCCGATACCCAATCTCTCCCGAGTACCCGAAGAAGGAGCTATCCGGATCGGTATTCCACCACTCGCCCGAGATCGAATAATACCACTTCGGTGAGGGATAATAACTGAGGGTAATGTCAGCATGCTCATAATCCCGGTTCCCGTAGTCTTGATCGTCTCCTGAAACTCGTTTGACTCCGAAACCTCCCGAAAGGCCAAAATCACAGGGAAGCGCCTTATCAAACCGGATCGAATATTGATTGTAAGGGTTTTCCTCCAAGAGGCTGGATCGATAAAGCGGGCTATTCTGCCGGGACAAATCTCCCAGTTCCGAAAAGAGTCGTCTGTAATCGAGGAAAAGGGTCAGGTCCCAGGGACTAAAATACTGTGCGAGACTGAGTTGAAGATCGCGGGCTTGGTCATCAAATCCTCGATAAAGGGCATGGATCGAAGCCCCTTCCCAAGGGTGCTGCCAGGTCTCGATCGAGTAGGAACCATCGTCCGAAATGTCATCCTCATACTTGTGATATTCGAACCACCATTTCGATTTAGGAGACTGTTGAATCTCAAGCCCAATTCCGCCAGTCCAATCGCCATCGTCCCCCGAATAGAAGGAGACAGCTTGTCCTAAATAACCTTTAACCTTCGCCCAGTTGTTAATCGGGAGTTCGAGTTTCACCGCATCGGCGTGTATGTAATCGAACTCGGAAAGGTATTGGCGGCCAATCCTTAAGAAACCATTTTTAGGGTCACCATCATAAAGATCGACATAACCCGTGTAGAGGTCGACATCGGTTTGGTCACCCCTTGCATCTTCAACCGAATAAAATGGATCGCGATCATAAACATAAGTACCGCTTCCAGGCCCGCCAATGACTCTGCCCGGA
>JAJDBZ010000360.1 GCA_029261095.1 Candidatus Omnitrophota bacterium
CATTCTCACCCAAAAATGAACTTCGAAAATGAGGGCGTTGTCACCGAAATCATTAAACAAGACGACCGGTTTCGGGGAGTCGAGAACGCGTTTCGCGGTCTCAGTGGCTTCTCTCAACAAATCGACGACCACATCTGTCGGCGACCCGTATATCACCCCGACTATTACCGAGGTGCGAAGCTTTTCATCGGACAGTGTCCAGTTGACCACGGTGTTCTCGAGAAGGCGACTGTTTGGAATCAGGAGATGGATATTCTCGGCGGTGTGAAGCCGCGTGCTTCGCGCACCGACATGCTGGATATGGCCATAAACTCCTTCAAACTCAACTAAGTCGCCAATTCTGATGGGACGTTCGATCATCAGAATAAACCCGCTGATAAAGTTGTTGATAAGATGCTGCGCTCCGAATCCGACAGCGATCGCAATGGCACCACCAAAGATCGCAAAAAAGGTGAGCGGAATATTCACAAAATTGAGTGTGTAAATGAGGATCAAGACCAAGATCAAGTAGTAAGCGATCTTCTCCACAGCGGCAGCGGCGTTCTCGTTTAAGGGTGTCCGGGCCAATAGGCGATACCGAAGCGCCCGTGTCACATGATTTGCGATCAACATCCCGATGGTCAGGATGAGGACTGCGATGACGATCTTTCGGACTGTGATCGATCCATCCTCATAGGGGATAATCTCAAAATTCCAGATGGCCCCGATGAATCCAGAGAATCGTTGCCATCGTTCACCCCAGGTAACAATTCCCGACTCACGTTCGATGTCTTCAATAATTCGTTCCGCCAAACGCTCGAATGGAATCAACGTCGATAAGAATTCAAGAAGGACTTCTTCCCTGGCCTGCAATGCCGATAAACGATTTTCAGCATGAGATCGGATCTCACTGTCTCCTGACATTTCGGAAATCCGATTTTGTAAATCGATTTGATTCGCACGAAGATCGAGCAGACGGGCTCCCTGGATCTGCCGATCGCGTCGCCACTCTTCTAGTAGGGACTGAACCTCCGATTTCCACTCTTCATATTCAAGATCGTCAGCCCCTTGCCAGACCGCGTAACGATGTTCCAAGAGGGTTCTGTTGTGGTCATAGAGCAGAAGTTTCTTCTCCGCCATTTCGACTGCTCGAGCAGCCGTGTCCACCCAAGCTGTCCGTGATGCAAGTGCCTCGGTTCGGATCGCAATTCCCTCATCCCCGCGAGTGTCTTGGAGAGATTCTCGGGCTTCTCGTCTCAAGGCCTCGTTCGATTGATGAGTGTCTCGAAGTTTTGGAAGTGCACGTTCCACCGCATCCCGATTCTTCGCCGACTCTGCAAGAAACTCCTCCAATTCGGCTTTCAGGAAATAGGTCTGATTCAAGGCCGCGTTTGCCTTGGTCTCCAGTAAAACCAGACGATCGTTTCTTATTTCCAACTCTTCTTGTGTGATTTTTTTTCGCAATCGGCGAGACTTCAGAGTTTCAGCAAAGAAGTTCTCCTCTAATCGCGCTCGGTTCACCTGCCAGTTGAGTCTCGCGGTTTTCGATGGATCGGTATTAGTTTTCGAAGACTCTACGATCGCGCGTCGATCCCTCTCCGCCGCACGCAATCGCTCCTGGGTATTCTGAATGTCTGTCGAGGCTGTCGCCAAAGCCTCCTGGAGGCTCTCCACATGCCGGCGTTCAACTACGACCTCGTCATTCAGTCGATCCGTAAATGCGATGTTATACGGAGGAGATTGCTCAAACCCTCGCTCTTGAAAATCTGAAATATCCTGATCGAGGTCGATTCGGCTCGATTGCAACTCCTCTAGGCGTTGAAGTGCGCCAACTTGTTGTTGGTAGATTCCGTCAAGTGCTCTCAGGCGTTCGACACGGTCATTTAGATCCCCGACACTCACCCCCAACTGTCGCGCGGTGCTTTCGGTGGCCGCCGAAATGGCGGTATTGATCTGAGATTCGAGCTCCTTACGATTGTTCTCTACAATCTCAAGGGTTAGCTCTTCGGTGGACTCGGATGCGGGAGAATCTTTGGTAGGTTCCTCTGAAGGAAGAAGATTCTGGGCTTGAAGCGCGCTCCCAACGCAGGCAAGGAAGAGAGTAGCGATCAGAAGGGGGATAAGCGGCAGTCGTCCATGAATCATCTCATTTGTCCTCTTTCCAATCGTTTGACTAGTTTTAGCACAACCACTTTCCATTGATTCTAAATGATCCCCTTCCGTCGGAAGAACCATATCAACAACCCGACGAGCGCCAACATTAAAATAACCAGGATCCAGAACCCATACTCAATTCCGGTACCAGGAAGCACCTCGAAATTCATTCCGAACAGTCCGGTCAGAAAACTCAGGGGAAGCATGACGGTGGCGATGATGCTCATCAGTTTCATCACCTCGTTCATCCGGTTCGACAACTGGGTCATGTAAGAATCCATCAGACCTTGCGACAATTCGCGATAGGACTCGATCGCGTCGGATATCCGCATCACATGATCCAAGACATCCCGCAATAGTGTTTGGGTCTCTGGAGAGATTTGTGGAAATGATCCATACACTAACTCATGAAGGGCGTCGCGTATGGGACCGATCGATCGCTTGAGGTACGACAACCGACGTTTCTCTCCAAAAATCCCTTCCTGACTTGAATTCGAATAGGTTTGAAAGACCTCGTATTCGATTTCTTCCAAACGGACATTGACCTCATCGATCACATCAAGATACCGATTGACGACGCCATCGAGCAGCCTGTAGTAAACGTAATCCGTCCCCTTTCTAAGTGGTGGGTTAGGACGTTTCATTGCTTTCACCAATGAGCGAATGGTCTTCAGTGGTTTGTGGTGGGCGCTCACTAAGACGTGGTCTTTTAGGAAAATGTTGAGATTAATAGTATCGAGTTTTTCTTCACCTGGGTTCAGGTTGATTGCACTGAATACGGTGAACAGGACATCGTCATAAAGTTCCTCTTTCGGGCGCACCTGATTATTCATGACATCAATCAGCGCCAACTCGTGGAATTCGAAAGTTTTATCGAGCCACTCAATGTCTTCCTCACCGGGTTCCTCGATATCCACCCAGACTTTTCCGCCGGATTCGAGGAACGATTCGACCTGATCCCTGTTTATCTCAATTGCCTTCTCTTCCTCTTTGTGTAAACCGAAACAGATCCAAGTACTCATGTTTTATTTCACCTATCAGCCCTTCAATTGAGGTTATCCTATCCGATCAATCGAACCAACAGAAGGCTTTGATTCGATTTGAAAAGGAAACGGATTGCTTGAGTATCACCCGACAACTGATCTTCAATTCAAGGATGTGGAAGGAAGTGTGCATTGAGTTCGTGATCTAACTCCGGCGGACCCTCCGACTTTATGGAAATGTCAAACGACTTCGCATTGACAGCGGGCGCCACCGGAATCCGCCAGCCATGCCAGGAAGAGGCGTAAGTCAACTCTCCGAAGATGGGAGTGGAAGATACGGTTTCTCCACCCAGTTTCCCGTTCATTGAAAAATGTTCCCAGATGTGTTTGATCTGTTTTGGTGAGGAGTCTTCAAATCTTTGGACTGTGATGACGAGGGTTCCGCCGCTCTCTGTCGCGGGCGTGCGACCTTCGATTCGAGTGAACTTGGTCTTCGCATCTTCGTCTTCGGGGACCTCCACCGTGATTTCTAGGACTCGACTCACCTCGGCGAAATCGAAGGTAACCGCTTTGGTTTTGAACTCCCTGGTTATCGAGGGAGTTTCACCCGCCGGGACCACCTCAAGAAGCGTGACCTCGAACGGTCGCAGAAGGATCTCGTCTGGTTCCGAGGAAAACTCCAGTCGAGCCGGATCGGGATACCATCGATAGACCTCCCATTTGCCTTGATCGGGCAATCCCCACTTCGCGCCAAGGTCCAAAGGAATCTTGGTGTCCTCCCATGTCGCGTTGTTAATCGCCAGAAAAGCCCTTCGCCCATCGGTGCAACAGTACCCATAGGCTCCCTCCTGAGCAGGACTCCCCAGGATCGGGAGCGGGTTGCCGAAACACTCGGGCCGGGCTTTCAGCAGTTCGATAAACTCGCCGATCTGCTTGCGTTCCGGAGTCGAAAGCCAATCGGTGTCACTCCAGATTTGGGCGAGGAGGCTTCCCCGGCAGATGTCCATGATGAATGCTTCTTCCCAGCGCTCCTTACCGATGGAGCTGTTCCAACCCCAGTCGGAAAGCCAGACACCGAGGGAATCTTTCCCCAGCTTCGGGATGTCCTTTGCGTACTCCTGCGCCTGGTCCAACTTCTGGGTCACACTGTCGCGAGCGTAGGGGGCGGGGAAATCGCTCGGGTGGGCCGCCTCGATTTCAACCCCTGAATCGAAGAGGGTGTCGGCGTGAAGCAACCACCAGGGAGACCGGTGCCCCCAATAGAGCATGAGGAATACATCCGGATTCTCCTCGTCCATCGCGTGCAGGAAATCGATTTGCGCGTTAACAATCGCCTCGATTGAATAGATGCCGGGGAGGTGATCGTGGTTGGGGTTGTTGCAGTGAACCCAAAAATTATCGAACTTGAGTGAGCGCACACCGTTCTCGCGGATGTGGTGACGAAATGCCTTCTCATACATCGACTTGATCGGCTCGGTTGCGCGGCACAAATAGGTTCGGCCCTTTTCCTTTTTTACATTCGAGTCGTGCGTGTAGGTGGGAATGACCGTAGGGTTGCCGCCAATCGACCAGCGTTCCATCGAACTGTCGATCCACAAACCGGGTTTCGCTCCGATTTTTTTGATCCCCTCCTTAATCTTTTCGAACCCATTGGGATATCGCTCAGGATTGAATTGGATCAAGTCACCATTGTAGTCCACCCAAAACTCGAGGGAGTAAAGATCGAAATCGTAGTCCCCCTTCCCCTCCGCCACCTTGGCGAGGTTCTCCAAGAGGTATTCCTCGGTCTGATCGAAGTCACCGCCTGGCATCCCCCCAAAGGGTTCGAAGATGGAGTAGGGTTGATCATGGCCGCGCACCACACGGCGCATCCGACTCCGAACATGCGACAGAAATTCTTTTCTCGCTCCGCCGTCCCGTGCGACCCCGTACACAACCTCCATGCACTTGAAAGTCTCCCCCGGTTCAATCATCACACCGGGATGCTGAACCAATCTGATATGCTTCTCTTCCGCAGTCGCCCACCCGGCGGGATGCGCAACCGACATAAACGCTTCATCCCCCAAATAAGCGGGGAACCCACGTTCGCGACCGGTGACCGGGAGGTCGGCTGTGTACTCGCCCAGATAAACATCGAGCAATCGTACGGCCTCCTCACCCGTGTTCCCGATTTCGGTGAACTTGTGAATGACTGGAGACTCACCATCGAACTTGTATTCGACAGTCGCCGAGAGAGGTGGTTGGATCGCACTCAAAGTAAACTGCGCTTCGCCGACGCTCTTGCCACTATCAGATGGAGTTTTATGAGGATGAAACACTACGGGCCGTGGTTCATCCTCCTCTCCCGCGATGACCGCCCGAAGTTCCGATGCTTCCTCAAAGGCGATGCTCTTCCCGGTCGTAAGGTTCGTCATAGATTCTGCTCGGAGGGTACCGTCGGTGTTGAGGGTGAAAGAGAAATAGGGGGAGCGGAGTTCGACCAGTTTGCCTTCAATGACAATCTCAGACCCATTTGTATCCGCCCATGCCTGGCATCCAAGAGCGAGTGTGGCTCCAATGAGTAAGGTCCATTCGAATCTCATGGTGATACCTCCGGACGAATGATAGCGCTTCGATGGGATGAGGTCCAAGGAGTTAGAATCCCCTCCGTCATTCCAGCGGAGGCAGGAATCCTATGCGCTGTTACCTCTCACGGCTCCGGTACAATAAGCCGTTGCTTGGTAAACACCTCAGTATTGACGGAGAAACTTCCTCCATTGACCAAATGTCCGATTCGTTGATTTTCCAGATCAATCAAATAGATTGAGTGTCCATCCTCCACTAAGACTTCTATTCCGTTTTCCAGGATTGCCGGTGAATTGAAATTTCGCTTCGGCAAGCGAAGAAACCCGGGAGTATCCGAAATGGACAGGTACCATTTGCCGTTTCTCAAAACCCTAATTCGCCCCATAAGTGGACCATGATTGACACCAACCTTGTATTCTCCACTCTCCACCCATTCCCAATAGCCTGGAAGATCGTACACTGGGTTGGGGTCGGCCGGGTTGAAGAAGCGAAGCGCATTCCAACCTCCGTCGTCATTCCTGCGGAAACCTGAGAAAGACACTTTCCCAGACCTAGTCACAGTCGCCGACTCCTTGAGAAATTCGACCTCCGAGTCTTTAAGTCCAAATTCCGATCTGAACTCTTCATGCAGTTTGAACAAAGCCCGAACAGGAACCACCTTTAGCTTTGGACTCGAACCCACCAGTTCGACGAAAGCCATCAAGTCCTTGTCCTCTGCCGTAGCTGATTGGTTGGACGCGTCTGAAATGTTCTCCGATAGAAGCGACTGTTTCCCTGAAGTAGCGCTGTAGTGATAGAGGCTGCCATTGATGCCACGGTACACACAGGTATTCAAATCCTCGGAGAGGAAGTAATCCTTCATTGGAAATGGGGTAATGGTCTCCCTCTCCGCACCGTTGGATTGGACCCTGTTCAGGAATTTGGTTTCGGAATCGATATAGCAACACATGGTTGTTGGCTCCCTCGCCCAAGAAGTATCGGCCGTCAGTTCCTCCACCTCCGCAGTGGGGCTGGTGAAGAGATAGTGAAGTGGGCAAAGGACGGCATAGGTGAGCACATTGCCGAGGATGAGGGCTTTCCATAGTTTTCCGAAGGTGTAAGGAATTCCCTCTATTTTCATTAGCACCCGCCAGACCCAACCTTCAATGAGTAGGGTCACCACAAAGAAGAGGAGATAGGTGAACAGGCTGGCGAGGAAGTAAGCCTTGAAATATAGATGAAGTTCGCGGGGGACTTGAGAATAGAAAATCCACCGCTCTAAAAACATCAAGGGAATCCCCGCGAGAGTCGAGACAATATTGGCGATGAACGCGATCTTCGCGGCTTTCTTGAATCCAATCCCCAGAAACCACTTACCCACAAAGCCCTCGACCAAAACAATGAACAGAGTAATTGGAATAGTGAACATCAACCCCACAGCAAACACTACGTTGAGCATGATGCCATCGGCGTAGGCGGGCGTAGTCGGGAAACCTAACAGAAACAAGAACAGGAGAATCGGTTTAAGAGGAGCGGGAGGAACATTGGAATTAGGACTATTACGATGATGATCTGTCAGGTCGATCTTATCCATTATTGCATCACCATTGTCCCCTTGATGAGAAATCTAACCAATTTAACTGATGAGCACGAAGACCCCCGCCTTAGACGCCTTTTTGTCAAAGCTTGCCGTCTCTTCGCAACCATGTTTAAGATTCGTTTTACCGATTAATGTATCCGCGAGATCAACCCCTTTATCCCGGTA